>NZ_JBJHAI010000022.1:0-64425 GCF_054050955.1 Modestobacter sp. SYSU DS0290 | reverse complement strand
GGGGGGGGGCGGGGGGGGCCCCCCCCGGCCGCCCCCCGCCGGGGGGGGGGGGGGCGCCCCGGGGGGGCGCGGCGGCCGGGGGGGCGCCCCCCCCCCCCCCCACGGGACGGTCAGCGATCGCCGGGCTCGGGCTCGGACTCGGCGAACTCCCCGTACTCGGCGAACTGCCCGTACTCGGTGGAGTCCCGCGGCTCGGGCAGCCGCAGCGCGTCCGGCCGGCCGCTGGCGGCCAGCAGCGCGCTGAGCTCGGCCAGCGCGCTGGACGGGGCGAAGGAGCGCGGGTCGAAGGGCTGCTCCGGCTCGGCGACCGTCGGCTCCGCCTCGGCCACCGCGTCCTGCGCCTCGGCGCCCGAGCGGCCGAACAGCGGGATCGGCTGGGCGATCGGGCCGGACACCGGCTCGTCGTCGGCGGCGTGCAGTGCCCGGGCCGGTGGCGGCTCGGGGAGGTCCTCGGGCTCGGCGAAGTCCCGCGGGTCGGTCGCCAGGACCGCGAAGGAGTCCAGCTGCGGGACGGCGGGGTACGGGTCGCTGTCCGGCAGCGTCCCCTCGGCCGCGGCGGTGCCGCCCCAGCCGTCGTCGGTCAGCTCGCCGCCCGCGGGCTCGTCCCCGGTCGCGCCGGTGGGCTCGCCCTCGTCGGTCAGCGGCGGGCCGTGTGCGTCGTCCTCGTCGTCCGGGACCACCGGCGGGTCGTCCAGGCCGACCAGGTCCGGCGGCACCGCCAGGTCGTCGAGCTCGCGCGCCGGCAGCGGTGCCGGTCGCCCGAAGGCGTAGCCCTGGGCCATCGCGCAGCCGTGCTCGCGCAGCCAGCGGGCCTGCTCGCCGTCCTCGATGCCCTCCGCGATGACCTGCAGGCCCATGCCCTGGCCCAGCTGCAGCAGCCCCTGCACGAGGGCGGCGGTGGCCGGCTGGGTGACGACGTCGGCGACGAAGGAGCGGTCGATCTTCACGGTGTGGATCGGCAGCCGGTGCAGCGCGGTGATCGCCGAGTAGCCGGTGCCGAAGTCGTCCAGGGCCAGCGTCACGCCGCTCTCGGTGACCTGGTCGACCGCGTGGAGCGTGGCGTCGGCGGCGAACAGCGCGGTCGACTCGGTGATCTCCAGCTCCAGCCGCTCCGGGGCCAGCCCGGAGGTGTCCAGCGCGTCGGCGACCAGCTCGCTGAAGCCGGGTTCGGCCAGGTGCCGGGCGGAGATGTTCACGTGCACGCGCAGGTCGGGGTCCCAGCCGGCGGCGTCCCAGCAGGCCTGGTGCAGCACCCAGGCGCCCAGGCGCGAGGTGAGCCGGTTGTCCTCGGCCGCGGCCAGGAACGCGCCCGGGGGCAGCAGCCCGCGGGTCGGGTGCTGCCAGCGGATCAGCGCCTCGTAGCCCAGCAGGTGTTCGTCGGACAGCGCCACGATCGGTTGGTAGAACAGCCGCAGCTCGCCGGCCTCCAGCGCGTGACGGAGATCGGTCTCCAGCTGCAGCTGGTCGACGTAGCCCTCACCCAGCGCCTCGTCGTGCACCTCGACCCGGCCGCGTCCGCCGTTGGCCTTGGCCCGGGCCAGCGCGCTGTGCGCCTGGCGGAGCAGCGCCTCGGGGGCGAGGTCGTTGCCGAGGGTGACCCCGACGCTGGCCGACAGGGTGATCTCCCGCTCGCCCACGTGGAAGGGCTCGTCGAGCACCGACAGCAGGCGGTCGGCGAGGGTCCGCAACCCGTCGACGTCCTCCACCTCCTCGGCGAGCACGAGGAACTCGTCGGCACCGAAGCGGACGGCGGTGTCCTCCACCCGGGTGCTCCAGCGCAGCCGGTCGGCGACCTGGCAGAGCAGCTGGTCGCCGCCCTCGTGGCCGAGGGAGTCGTTGACCGCGGTGAACCGGTCCAGGTCCAGGTGCAGCAGGCCCACGGAGGTGTGCCGCCGGCGGGACAGCGCCAGTGCCCGGCCCAGCCGGTCGGTGAGCGCGCGGCGGTTGGGCAGGCCGGTCAGCGGGTCGGTGAAGGCGCGGCGGACCAGGTCCTCCTCGGCCCGGCGCCGGTCGGTGACGTCGACCATCGACAGCAGCACGAACTGCAGCTCGCCGGTGGCGTGGTGTACCAGCTCCTGGGTCTGGTGCACCCACACGCTCTCGCCGTCGGCGCGCCGGAGCCGGCGCTCGCCCTCCACGGCCAGCTGCGGGTCGAGCAGGGGGGTGCCCGGGACGTGCTCGGTGGCGCGGTCCTCGAGCGGGACGTCGTCGGGGTGGGCGAGCAGGTCGAGGTGGCGGCCGATCAGCTCACCCGAGGTGCGCCCGGTGAGCTCGCACAACGCCGGGTTGACGAGCAGCATCCGCCCGCTCGGGTCGACGACGGCCTTGCCGATGGGCGCGGCGAGGAAGAGGGCGCGGAAGAGCTGTCCCCGATCGGCCAGCAGGACGTCGGCCGCGCGCAGCCGCTGCCCCGTGCCGGGCCCGGGGGCGCTCGACGACTCGGGTGCGGAGGAGGTCACGGGGCACAGCCTCGCTCATCGGCGGGCCCGATCCGGGGAACCTCGGCCGTGTGGCCGTGTTCGTGCCGTCACGATGGGTGACGATCCGGGTCAGTGGAGAACGGTGTGCCTGGCGGGGGTGGTGGTGCCGCCGCTCGTCCGGCACTGCGCGTGGGCCCGGACCCGGCGGGCGGCAGCCGGCGGCGTGGTCTCGCCGTCGGTGAACAGCCCGGTCAGCCCGGTGAGGGTGAGCAGCCGGGTCAGGCACCGGGAGGCGGCCCCCAGCCGCAGCTCCCGGCCGGCCGCGGCGGCCGACCGGGAGGCCGCGGAGAGGGCGCGCAGCCCACCGGCGTCGCAGAACGTCACCCCGGAGGCGTCGATCGTCCACCGCACGCGGTCGGTGACCAGCAGGGCGGCGAAGGCGTCGCGCAGGTGGTGCGCCGAGGCGCGGTCCAGGTCGCCGCGGAGGTGGACGCGCCCGCTCGCCCAGTCGAGCATGACGACCAGCGTCGGGTCGTCGGGGAGTTGATCGGTGTTCGTGGGTTCCCCTCAGGTCACCCGCCGGAGCGTCCGCTCCGGCGGTGGTGCGCCCGTCCGGCGCGTCCGCAGGGCCGGAGCTTCGACCCGATGTCGACCGTAACAGCGCCCGATGCCCTGCGACAGCCCCCGATCAGGGGCCGACGGTCACCCCGGGGGCGAAGGCGACGTAGCCGGCGAAGTCCCGGCCCACGCGCTCGACCGCCGAGGGCTTGATGTCCGGGTAGCTCCAGGCGCCGTCCTCGCGGGTGCCGTCGGGGGTGACCACGTCCCAGTACTGCGCGGGGCCCTTCCACGGGCAGGTGTAGGCCGTCGGGCTCTCGGTGAGGGTGCCGGGCACGACCGCGGACGGCGGGAAGTACCAGTTCCCCTCGATGCGGACCAGCTCCTCCTCGGCTGCCTCGGCGAGCACGGTTCCGTCGACGGTGGCGCGCATGACCTGTCTCCTCTGCGGTGGACGTGCTGTCTGTCCAGCACCAACCACGGCAGGGGGGCAGATCGTCCCGGTGGGAACACCCGTCCCCGTCCCGGTGCTGGGGCGTCAGGAGACGACGAGAGGTGGACGTGGTGGAGAAGCGGATCGGCTTCCTGAACTTCGGGCACTGGCAGCCCATCCCCGGGTCGCAGGTGCGCACCGGGGCGGACGCCCTGCTGCAGACCGTCGAGCTGGCGCAGGCCGCCGAGGAGCTCGGCGTCGACGGCGCGTACGTGCGGGTGCACCACTTCGCCCGCCAGCTGGCCTCGCCCTTCCCGCTGCTGTCGGCGATCGCCGCGCGCACCCGGCGGATGGAGATCGGCACCGGCGTCATCGACATGCGCTACGAGAACCCGCTCTACATGGCCGAGGAGGCCGCCGCCGCCGACCTGCTGTCGGCCGGGCGGCTCCAGCTGGGCGTCAGCCGGGGGTCACCGGAGACGGCGCTGCGCGGCTCGGAGGCGTTCGGGTACGTGCCGGCCGAGGGCAGCAGCGACGCGGAGCTCGCCCGGGAGAAGACGGCGCTGTTCCTGGCCGCGATCAGCGGGGCTGCCGTGGTCGACGCCGATCCCCGGATGGTCGGGGGGAACGCCCGGCTGGCGGTCCAGCCGCAGTCCCCGGGGCTCCGGGAGCGGATCTGGTGGGGCTCGGGCACCCGGCAGACGGCAGTGTGGACCGCGCAGCAGGGGATGAACCTGATGAGCTCCACGCTGCTCAGCGAGGACACCGGGGTGCCCTTCGACGAGCTGCAGGCCGAGCAGATCGCGCTGTTCCGTGCCGCCTGGGCCGAGGCCGGCTGGGCGCACGAGCCGCGGGTGTCGGTGAGCCGCTCGGTCATGCCGATCACCACCGAGGAGGACCGGCAGTACTTCGGCGGCGACCGCACCAGCACCGACCAGGTCGGCCTGCTGGAGGGAGTGCGTGCGCGGTTCGGGAAGAGCTACGCCGGGGAGCCCGACCAGCTGGCCGAGGAGCTGGCCAAGGACGCCGCCGTCCGGGACGCCGACACCCTGCTGCTCACCATCCCGAACATGCTCGGCGTCGAGTACAACGCGCGGCTGCTGGAGACGATCACCCGGCACGTCGCCCCGGCGATCGGCTGGGTCCCGCCCGCGCAGCGCTGACCCGGGGCGGCCGGCCCGGTCAGCGGGCCGGCAGCTCCGTGGTGACCCGCACGGTGACGCCGCGCGCGTCGGTCCAGATGTCGACGTGGTCGCAGAGCTGGCGGGCCAGCCACAGCCCCATGCCGCCGCGGGAGAGGTCCTCCCCGTGCGCCGGCCCGTAGCCGGCGAACGGGTCGGTGGGGCCGGTGCCGCGGTCGACGACGGTGCACACGACCGTGCCGCCGTCGGCCCAGACCCGGACGTCGACCGGGGGACGGCCGTGCACCAGCGCGTTGGTGACCAGCTCGTCGATGGCGAGCAGCAGGTCGTCGGTGGCGTCGGGGGAGCGGTCCAGCGCGTTCAGCAGTGGGACCAGGCCGTGCCGGACGGCGCCCGGGCGGGTCACCCCGTCGGCGGCCAGCAGGGGCGGCGCGGCCTGCAGCGGCTCCGTGGGCACGGGCAGCTGGCCCAGCAGCCGCTCGGGCTCCTGGAAGCCGGGGTTGGGCCGGCGGCCGGAGTCGTCGAGGACGTGCCGGTGGGTGCAGTGCGCCCACCGCACGATCTCCTCGGGCAGCCGACCTGTGTCCTGCAGGCAGAGGAACCACACCGGCCAGCCGCCCAGGGCGTGCTCCACCACCGCCTCGTAGCGCTGCCACTCCAGCCACTCGCGCGCGTCCGGCCGGGCGGGGAGCTCCGCGAGCACCCGCAGCCGCCGTCCCGGCGGTGGCGGGAACTCACCGACCAGCTTCCGGAACGCGGTCAGCGTCGCCGGCGTGCGCCGCCCGTAGACGTCACCCTGGTCGGCGAAGGACAGCCCGGCGACGTCCCCGAGGGCCGCCCGCACGGCGTCGGCGACCGGTGCGCTGGTGACCACCACGACCGGGTCGCCGGCCGCGAGCCCCTCCCGCGCGAACGGGATGGCGAGCCCGGCCAGACCGGGTCGCGAGGACGCGAAGGCGACGTCGTGGACCAGCCCGCCCGTCGGACGTGTCGCCAGGTCTGCGGCGGGCACGCTCACGTATCAGTCCCTTGCTCGACCGGACCGGCTCTCTGCTGAACCGGCCCCGCTGCAGCAGGCTACGACAGAGCCGACCGCCGTGCAGACGGTCAGGCCGGGGGCTCCGCGGGCCCCCGGGGGAGCTGCCCGGTCTCGGCGAGCTCCTGGGCGAGGTCGAACAGCTTGGTGTTGGACTGCTGGGACAACCCCCGGAGGAGCGCGAACGCGTCGGCGGCGGTCATCTTGTACCGCTCCATGAGGATGCCCTGGGCCTGGCCGATGACGGTCCGCCGCTGGACCGCCTCCTCCAGGTTGCTGGCCCGCCGCGCCGAGGCCAGCACCACCGAGGTGAGCGCGGCGAAGGACTCGGCGTCGTCCGCCGGCAGCGCGGCCAGCGCCGCGGCGTCGGTGCCGTAGAGGTTGAGCGAGCCCAGCGGCCGCGCCTGGCTGCCCAGCCGGACGCTCAGCACGCCGGTGTAACCGGCCTCGGTGGCGGCCCGTGACGCCCACTCCGGCCACGGCGTCCTGCCGTCGGCCAGCGAGGCGCGGACCAGCGGGCTGCCGGCGGCGGCGTCCAGACACGGGCCCTGGGCCAGCTCGTACTGCCAGACGTCGGCCTGCATCGCGCGGTCGCTGGTGGCGGCCACCGTGCTCGGGGCGCGCCCCGGGCCGACCGAGGTGAGGCTGGCGTCGGCGCACCCGGACAGCTGCGCGACCGCCGCGCGCACCAGCACGTCGAGTGCGTCAGGGCCCCAGGCGCCCCGACCGAGGGCTTCGATGACCTGGTGCGCCAGTGAGGTGAGCGGGATGTCGCCCACAGGGGGAAGGGGCGGCTGTGCGCCGGGCACGAGTGTCTCCGAGGGTCCTTGGCCGGCGCAGGGGCTGTGGGGTCAACCCGCGACGGTGCTCCTCGTGGCGGGGACGGGCGAGCACCCGACCGCCGGCAGGAGGCCCCGCCACTCTACCGGCGCGCAACCGACCTGCCCGGAGGCGGTGGACACGGCGACCGCCCGGATACCGTCCAGGGGTGCCGGCCCGCGAGCTCGTCGTCCTGGGCACCGCCAGCCAGGCGCCCACCCGCACCCGCAACCACAACGGGTACCTGCTGCGCTGGGACGGCACCGGTTTCCTCTTCGACCCGGGGGAGGGCACCCAGCGTCAGCTGCTGCTCGCCGGCGTCGCCAGCAGCGCGGTGCACCGGATCTGCCTGAGCCACTTCCACGGTGACCACTGCCTCGGACTCCCCGGCGTGGTCCAGCGGCTGTCGCTGGACCGGGTCGCGCACCCGGTGCACGCCCACTACCCGGCGTCGGGCCAGGTGTTCTTCGACCGGCTGCGGCACGCCTCGGCCTTCTCCGAGGTCGCCGAGCTGCTGGCCGAGCCGGTCGAGCGGGACGGGGTGGTGGCGACCGGGCCGTTCGGCGCCCTGGAGGCCCGGCGGCTCGAGCACCCGGTGGAGTCCTTCGGGTACCGGTTGGTCGAGCCGGACGGCCGGCGGATGCTCCCGGACCGCCTCGCCCGGGTCGGCGTCGCCGGTCCCGACGTGGGCCGGCTCCAGCAGGCCGGCGCGGTCGAGCTGGACGGGCGCACGGTGCGGCTGGACGAGGTGAGCGAGCCGCGGCCGGGGCAGCGGTTCGCGTTCGTGATGGACACCCGACTCTGCGACGGCGTGTACGCGCTGGCCGACGGGGTGGACATGCTGGTGATCGAGTCGACCTTCCTGCACGAGGACGCCGCCCTGGCCGAGGAACACGGGCACCTGACCGCGCGGCAGGCGGCGGCGGTGGCCGCCGAGTGCGGGGTGGGCACGCTGGTGCTCAGCCACTTCTCGCAGCGCTACCGGGACCCGGCGCGGTTCGCCGCGGAGGCGCAGGAGGTGTTCGCCGGCGAGGTCGTCGTCGCCGCCGACCTGGACGTCGTCCCGGTGCCGCCGCGCCGGGCGGGCTGAGCGCGCCCGGCAGGGATCGAACCTGCGACCAAGTGCTTAGAAGGCACCTGCTCTGTCCACTGAGCTACGGGCGCTCGCGCCCGATCATGACATCGCGGGCGCAGGACGAGGTGGGAACGTCGCCCGGATGCACCGCGGCGCCGCCGTAGCCGACGGTGGTCCCGCCCGCCGGCGGGCGTCCACAGCGGGGGGACGCGTCCACATCCCGGCCGGGGCCCTGTCCTGGGCTCGGTGTCCCCGCGACGGTGGGTGCACGCCGGCGGACCGCCGGCCGCGCCGCCCCGGCGCCCCGCCTCGCCCGAGGAGCACCGTGAAGGAAACCGAGCTCACCGTCGTCGGCAACGTCGTCAACTCCCCCCAGCGCAGCCGGCTGGCCAGTGGCGCCAGCGTCACCAACTTCCGGCTGGCCTCCACCTCCCGCCGGTTCGACCGGGAGAGCCAGACGTGGACCGACCACCGCACCCTCTTCCTCGACGTCGAGTGCTGGGGCGAGCTGGGCGGCAACGTCTCGCACACCCTCAGCAAGGGCGACCCGGTGATCGTGGTCGGCGAGCTGTACACCCACCGCTGGGAGTCCGAGCAGGGCCCGCGCAGCCGCTCGCAGCTGCGCGCCGAGGCGGTCGGACCCGACCTCTCCCGCGGCGTGGCCGAGTACCGGCGGACCCCGCGCCCGGCCGCGCCGGCCGGAACGGTCGAGGAGCCGCCGGCCGATCCCTACGCCGCCCGGTCCACCGATTACGCGCCCGAGGACTACGACGGGGGGCCGGTGGCGTTGGACGATGAGAGCGCCGACGAGCTCGGCGACGGCCGCCCGCTGGTCCCGTCGCTGACGTGAGCCTCCCGAACTGGGAGGATCGGCGCTGAGAACGCAGGTGGTGGGGCGGGCGACGGAGACCCCGGTGCCCGCCCTGCTCCCGATCGCGACCTGACGGAAGGCTCGACAGCCCAGTGGCCCAGTACATCTACTCCATGGTCCGTGCGCGCAAGGCGCACGGCGACAAGGTCATCCTCGACGACGTGACCCTGGCGTTCCTGCCCGGCGCGAAGATCGGCGTGGTCGGCCCCAACGGCGCCGGCAAGTCCACGGTCCTGAAGATCATGGCCGGCATGGAGACCGCCTCCAACGGCGAGACGGTGCTCGCGCCCGGGGCGACGGTGGGCATCCTCCAGCAGGAGCCCCCGCTCAACGAGGAGCTCGACGTGCGCGGCAACGTCGAGGAGGCCGTGAAGGACCTTCGCCAGGCGCTGACCCGCTTCGAGGAGGTCAGTGCGGCGATGGGCGAGCCCGACGCCGACTTCGACGCGCTGATGGCCGAGCAGGGCGAGCTCATGGAGGTCATCGAGAACGCCGACGGCTGGGAGCTCGACAACCGCATCGAGCAGGCCATGGACGCGCTGCGCTGCCCGCCCGGCGACGCCGACGTGAAGGTCCTCTCCGGTGGTGAGCGCCGCCGCGTGGCGCTGTGCAAGCTGCTGCTGGAGGCCCCCGACCTGCTGCTGCTCGACGAGCCCACCAACCACCTGGACGCCGAGAGCGTGGCGTGGCTGGAGCAGCACCTGGAGAAGTACGCCGGCACCGTCGTCGCCGTCACCCACGACCGGTACTTCCTGGACAACGTGGCCCAGTGGATCCTCGAGCTCGACCGCGGTCGGGCCTACCCCTACGAGGGCAACTACTCCACCTACCTGGAGACCAAGGCCACCCGGCTCAAGGTCGAGGGGGCCAAGGACGCCAAGCGCGCCAAGCGGCTGGCCGACGAGCTGGAGTGGGTGCGCTCGGGCGCCAAGGCCCGCCAGGCGAAGAGCAAGGCCCGGCTGGCCCGGTACGAGGAGATGGCCGCGGAGGCCGACAAGTTCCGCAAGCTCGACTTCGAGGAGATCCAGATCCCGCCGGGCCCGCGGCTGGGCAACGTCGTCATCGAGACCAACAACCTCGTCAAGGGCTTCGGCGACCGGGTGCTCATCGACGGGCTGTCCTTCACGCTGCCGCGCAACGGCATCGTCGGGGTCGTCGGGCCCAACGGCGTCGGCAAGACCACGCTGTTCAAGATGCTGGTCGACCAGGACAAGCCCGACGACGGCGAGATCAAGGTCGGCGAGACCGTCAAGATCAGCTACGTCGAGCAGAGCCGCAGCGGCATCGACGCCAACAAGAGCCTGTGGGAGGTCGTCTCCGACGGCCTGGACCACATCAAGGTCGGCAACGTCGAGATGCCCTCCCGGGCCTACGTCTCCGCGTTCGGGTTCAAGGGCCCGGACCAGCAGAAGAAGGCCGGCGTGCTCTCCGGTGGCGAGCGCAACCGGCTGAACCTGGCCCTGACCCTCAAGCAGGGCGGCAACCTGCTGCTGCTCGACGAGCCCACCAACGACCTGGACACCGAGACGCTCACCAGCCTGGAGGGCGCGCTGCTGGAGTTCCCCGGCTGCGCCGTGGTGGTCAGCCACGACCGGTGGTTCCTCGACCGCGTGGCGACGCACATCCTCGCCTACGAGGGCGACTCGAAGTGGTTCTGGTTCGAGGGCAACTTCGCCGACTACGAGAAGAACAAGGTCGAGCGGCTGGGCCCCGACGCGGCGCGTCCGCACCGGGCCACCTACCGCAAGCTCACCCGCGACTGAAAGAGGACCCCGTCCTCCTCACCCCTCGCCAGCTCGGGGCGAGCCTCGGGACGGGGCCGGGGGCCGTTCCAGCACGTCACCCGGCCGGTCGGAGCTCCTGCTCCGGCCGGCCGTCGCGGCTCCGGGGCCACGGACCCGACCGGGCCGGGCTGCCCTAGGGTCCGCGGCACCGTGTCGCGCCCGGCGACCGCGATCCGCAGCGTTGCTCCCGTGGACCTGATGCCGTTCGCCCGCGCCGAGCGTGAGGACCTGCTCGCGCTCCTGGTCACCCTGACGCCGGAGCAGTGGCGCGCGCCCTCGCTGTGCGCGGGCTGGTCGGTGCGCGACGTCGTCGCCCACGTGCTGAGCTACGAGGAGCTCTCCACGCGCCAGCTGGCCGCACGGTTCGTTCGCGGGCGTCTCGCCTTCGACCGGGTGAACGCCCTCAGCCTGCGGGAGTGCTCCACCCGGACTCCCGACGAGCTGGTCGAGCTCCTGCGCCGCCACCTCACGCCCACCGGGCTGACCGCGGGGATGCAGGGGGCGATCGCCCTCACCGACGGGCTCATCCACCAGCAGGACATCCGGCGGCCGCTCGGCCTGCCCCGGGTGATCCCGCCCGAGCGGCTCGTGCCGGCGTTGCGCACGGCCCTGTTCGCGCCCACCCTGCTCGGGGCCTGGCGCGCCCGCGGGGTGCGGCTGGTCGCCACCGACGTCGACTGGGCCTCCGGTCGCGGGCCGGAGGTGCGCGGCCCGGGGGAGGCGCTGCTGATGACCGTGGCCGGCCGTCGCGCCGCCCTCGGGGAGCTGTCCGGCCCCGGCTACGACCGCCTCGCCCGGCGGGCCACCCGGCGGCGCTGACCCGGGTCCCGGGAGGGGCGGTCAGCCGCTGGTGCCGAAACGGGCGACGAACCGGGCCTGGCCGCGGGTCTCCACCGCGTGCCGCCGGTAGTGACCGCGCACGTAGGCCACCGCCCGGGCGGCGGGCAGCCCGTCCAGCACGGCGAGGCAGGCCAGCGCCGTCCCGGTGCGCCCGGTGCCGCCGGCGCACGCAACCTCCACCCGCTCCGTCGCCGCCCGCTCCCACACCTCGCGCAGCGCCTGCTGCAGGTCACCGGGGGCGGCGGGCAACCGGAAGTCCGGCCAGCGGACCCAGCGGGTCTCCCACGGCACCGGGCACGGCGGCCGGCCGAGCAGGTAGACGCCGAAGCCCGGGACCGGACCGGCGGGCAGCGGCTGCCGCAGACCACGCCCGCGCACTCGGCGTCCCGAGGGCAGCACCAGCACGCCGGGCTCGGTGTCGCCCCACGGGTCCATGACGGCACCGTAGGCGGGGAGAGCGTCCACGGGAACCGGGTCCGTGCCCGGCGCCCGCGGGCGATGAGGCAGGGTGACCGCCGTGAGGCACACCGTCGCCGTCCCGATGCGCTGGTCGGACATGGACGCTTACCAGCACATCAACAACGTGGCCTTCCTCGGCTACTTCGAGATGGCCCGGGTGGACCTGTTCTTCGACCAGCCGACGCACGACGAGAAGACCGGGCTGCGCCGTGGGATCGTCGTCGCCAGCCACCAGATCACCTACAAGCGCCCGGTGGTCTACGGCGCCGAGCCGCTGCAGGTGCAGGTCTGGGTCTCCGGTGTCCGCGCGGCCTCCTTCACCTGCCACTACGAGCTGTTCGACCACGGGCAGCTCGCCGTCACCGGCAGCACGGTGCTGGTGCCCTTCGACTTCGCCCTCAACCGCCCGCGCCGGCTCACCCCGGGGGAGAAGACCTTCCTGGCCGCCCACCACGACGACTGACGCAGGCGTGCTCTCGGCACGGAGAGCACCCCTGCCTCAGTCGGGCAGGGGGACGGTGCGGGGGACCGGTCGGTCCGCGCCGGTGGGCGCCCCGCGACGGGCGGCCTCGGCGTCGTCCACCGGCCGGACGGCGGCGCCCTCGGTGACCACCCCGCCGGAGAACAGCGCCGCGTTGATCCCGCCCCGCGGGGCCAGCGCCTTCACCAGCCGCATCCCGGTCAGCCGTTCCAGGTGCGCGCACGGCGGGCACCGCTTGGTGCCGAACAGCAGCACGTCCCCGACCAGGAACCACCGCCCCACGAGCGCCGGCAGGTCGACGCCCCGGGTGACCAGGTTGCGCCGGGTCTGGCCGGGGGAGAGGTCGACACCGGCCTCGGCCGCCACCACCGCGACGTCGTCGGCGTCGATCAGCGTCACCTGCTTCTCCTGCACCGGGTACTGCGCCCAGGTCCCGCCCCCGGCGGCGTAGCGGTCCCCGGTGAGCCCGACGCCGGGCACCGCCGCCACCGACGCGCGGCGCACCATCGGCGCCGCGGCCTCCGGCGCCGTCCAGATCTCCAGCACCCTGCCCGGGCCCCGGACAGCAGACCGCCCCGGGCCGGTGCCCGCAGGGGGCACCGACCCGGGGCGGTCGGGGGGTGGCTCGGTCAGCGGCCGCGGCCCGCGGCGAGCCAGGCGCCGCGGAACACGAGCGCGGCGACCCCGGCCTTGACCACGCCACCGAGGATGAACGGGTAGAAACCGGCCGCCAGCGCCTGGTCGGCGGTCAGCCCGGCGCTGACCGCCAGCCACGGCACACCGACGGCGAACACCACGAGCTGCCCGGCCGCGAACAGCGGCAGGGCCTGCCAGATCTTCCGGTCGGCCCCGCGGCGGGCGGCCAGCCCGATCAGGAACGCGGCCGGGAGGAAGCCGACGACGTAGCCGCCGGTGGCCCCGAACACGACGTCGAACCCGCCGCTGGCCTCGGAGTAGAAGGGCAGCCCGACCAGCGCGCACAGCATGTACAGCGCCTGCACCGCCACGCCCCGCACCGGGCCGAGCGCGCCGGCGGTGAGCACGACGGCCAGCGTCTGGCCGGTGATCGGCACCGGGGACCCGGGGACCGGGACCGACACCTGCGCGAGGGCCGCGGTCAGCAGCACCCCCAGTGCGACGAGGACGACGTTGCGGGCCCGGCTGGCGGGCAGGAGGTCGGCGAGGACCAACCGACGGGACGGCAGCGCGGGCATCGAGGCGGTGGCCACGGGACCTCCTGGTGCGGTGGGAGGGGCCTGATCGCCCCGGATCGGGACGTGAGTCTGCCTTACCGCCGGCGCCGTGCGCTCGCCCGGTCAGGCCTGCAGCCAGACCGCCCCGTCGTCCGGGACGGCGCCGTCCGCGACCGGGGCGCTCGCCAGCAGCACCTGCCCCTCCGGCAGCGGCACCGGCGCACCGGAGAGGTTCACCAGGCAGACCAGCCCGCCCGAGCGGCGGAACGCCAGGCAGCCCTCGGGAGCGGGCAGCCACTCCAGCCCGTCGCCGGTGAACGCCGGGGAGCCCTGCCGCAGCCGCAGCGCCACCCGGTACAGCGACAGCATCGAGTCCGGGTCCTGCTCCTGCGCCTCGGCGGTCAGCGGCCCCCAGCCCTCCGGCATCGGCAGCCAGGTGTCGGCGGTCGAGGAGAACCCGTAGGGGGGCCGGTCGCCGGACCAGGGCACCGGCACCCGGCAGCCGTCGCGCCCGCGCTCGGTGCGCCCGGAGCGCTCCCAGATCGGGTCCTGCAGCACCTCGTCGGGCAGGTTGACGTCGGGCATGCCGAGCTCGTCGCCGTTGTAGACGTAGGCGACCCCGGGGAGGGCCAGCTGCAGCAGCGCCGCCGCCCGCGCCCGCCGGGTGCCCACCTCGCCGCCGCCGTAGCGGGTGACGTGCCGCGGCCGGTCGTGGTTGGACAGCACCCAGCACGCCGGCGCCGGGGTGGTGGCCACGGTGGCCAGCGAGTGCTCGACGGCGCTGCGCAGCTCCTCGGCGTCCCACTCGGCGGTGAGCAGCCGGAAGTTGAACGCCAGGTGCAGCTCGTCCGGGCGCAGGTACTGGGCCAGCCGCTCGTCGTCGAAGACCCACACCTCGCCGACGGCCATCCGGTCGGGGTACTCGTCGAGGACCGCCCGCACCCGGCGGTGCAGCTCGTGCACCTGGTCCTGGTCGAAGCGGAGGTCGCCCGGGCCGTCGTCGGCGAACAGACCGGTGTCCTCGGCCGGCACCATGTCGGGCAGGTCGGCCGGCTTGGCCATGCCGTGGGCGACGTCGATCCGGAAGCCGTCGACCCCGCGGTCGAGCCAGAACCGCAGCGTCTCCTCCAGGTCGGCGACGACCTCGGGGTTGGCGTGGTCCAGGTCGGGCTGCTCCGGTGCGAACAGGTGCAGGTACCACTGCCCGTCGGGCACCCGGGTCCAGGCCGGCCCGCCGAACACCGACGGCCAGTTGTTCGGCGGCTCCGCGCCGCCGGGCCCCCGGCCGTCGCGGAAGAAGTACCGGGCGCGGGCGGGGGAGCCGGGCGGGGCGGCCAGCGCCTCGGTGAACCACTCGTGGTCGTGCGAGCTGTGGTTGGGGACCAGGTCGATGGTCACCCGGATGCCGCGGTCGTGGGCGTCGGCCAGCAGGGCGTCGAAGGCCGCGAGGTCGCCGAACACCGGCTCGACGTCGCGCGGGTCGGCGACGTCGTACCCGTGGTCGTGCATGGGCGAGGGGTAGAACGGCGTGATCCACAGTGCGTCGACGCCCAGCTCGGCCAGGTAGGGAAGCCGGGACCGGATGCCGGCCAGGTCGCCCACGCCGTCGCCGGTCTCGTCGGCGAAACTGCGCACGTAGACCTGGTAGAAGACCGCCTCGCGCCACCAGTCGGCGTCGGGACGGGGGGACGTCGGGTGCTGGCTCAGCGGAGGCTCCTGGAACGGAGAGCGGGCGGGGCTCAGACGGTGGAGAGCGTGCCGCCGGCCTCGTCGGGCCAGCGGTTCTGCATGCTCCGTGCCGCCATGACCAGATAACCCCACAACGTCGCATCCTGCTCGTCGGTGAGCTCCAGGGAGTCGACGGCGTCGCGCATGTGCCGCAGCCACGCGTCCCGGGCCGCCTCGTCGACGGCGAAGGGCGCGTGCCGCATCCGCAGCCGGGGGTGGCCGCGGTTCTCCGAGTACGTCGTCGGACCGCCCCAGTACTGCTCCAGGAACATCCGCAGCCGGGTCTCGGCGCCCGCCCAGTCGTCGGCGGGGTACATCGGCCGCAGCACCGGGTCCTCGCGCACCCCGGCGTAGAACCGGGCGACGAGCGCCCGGAAGGTGGGTTCGCCGCCGACCTCGTCGTAGAAGGTGCGCGCCGAGGGCAGCGACCGGCTGGTCTCGCTCATGGCGTCGATCGTCCCTCAGCCGGGTCCTCGTGGGCCACGCGGCCGGCGTCGTCCCCGTCACGTCCGGGCCGGGTGCGGTGCAGGCCCACCAGCGGGCCGGCCAGGGCGACCAGCCCGACGGCCCCGAGCAGCGCGACCACGGTGCCCGGCGCGAGCACCTCGGCGCCGAGCCCGGCCAGCACGACGCCCAGGCCCTGCACGCCCGACAGCCCCGCGACCGCGACGCCGAAGGCCCGCCCGCGGTAGGCGCTCGGCACCGCCTGCACGAACGCCACGTTCAGCGGGATGCTGCTGGCTCCACCGACCCCCGCGACGAACAGCAGCGCCAGGACCACGGCGTAGGCCGCGGAGCCGGTGCCCAGCCACAGCGGCGTCAGCCCGGCCAGCAGCACGCCGGTCAGCGACAGCACCAGCAGCGGCACGAGCAGCCGGTCGCGCACGTGCGGCGGGCAGAAGCGCCCCACCAGCAGGCCGCCGAGGGCGGTGCCGGCCGGGTTGGCGGCGAGCAGCAGCCCGGCGGCCGCCGCGGTGCCCTGCAGCTGCAGCGCCCACGGGGTGGCGATCCCCTCCGGGGCGTTGATGAACAGCGCCCCCACCCACAGCACGGTCACGATCGCGAGCAGCCGCGGCGAGCCGGCGATGAAGCGCAGCCCGCCGGCGGTGTCCTGCCAGATCGACCCCACCGGTTCGTCGGCGGCCGGCGCGGCCCGGCGCCGCAGGCCGCGGGTCAGCCAGACCGCGGAGAGGGCGAAGGTGGCGGCGTCGATCAGCAGCGCCGCCGACGGGGAGAGCGCGGTGATCAGTGCGCCGCCCAGCAGGAAGCCGATCAGCTGGCTGGCCTGCGAGGCCACACCGGTCAGCGAGGTGCCCACCGCGTACCGGTCGCCCTCCAGGACGTCGGCCATCAGCGCCGAGCGGGCCGCCTCGAACGGTGGGGCGCACAGCGCCACGACCAGCAGCAGGCCCAGCAGCACCGGCAGCGGTGTGCCCGGGATCGCCATCGCGGCGACCAGCACGGCGCGGACGACGTCGCTGGCGATGAGCACCCGGTGCCGGGGGAACCGGTCGGCCAGCGCGGCCAGCACCGGCCCCACCAGCACCCAGGGCAGGTAGCTGATGGCGAAGGTGATCGCCGAGAGCAGGGCGGAGTCGGTGCGCTGGTAGACCAGCACGGTCAGCGCGACCCGGGCGAGCTCGTCGCCGATCGTGGACAGGGTGTAGGACCCGAACAGCGGCCGGAACTCGGCCACCGCGAAGACCTGGCCGAAGGTGGCCGGCCGGTCGGCGGGGGTGTCCCGGCCGGGACGCCGGCGGTTCAGCGGGTGCCCGCGCCCGGGCCGGCGCTCAACCCCAGCAGGGGGAGCGGGGTGCGGATGCCCTCGGCGGCGAAGCGCTCCTTGAGCCGCTGGCGCAGCTCGCGGGCGACCTGCCACTGGACGGCGTTGGTGGTGCGCACCTGGACGCGCATCACGACGCCCTCGGTGGAGATCTGCTCGACGCCGAGGGACTCCGGCTCACCGAGGAAGACCTCGGCCCACTCCTCCTCGGCGGCCATCCCCTCGGCGACCTCCAGCATCACCGCGCGGCAGCGCTCGAGGTCGGTGTCGTGCGCGACCGGCATGTCGATGACCACCTGGGCGAAGCCCTGGCTGCGGTTGCCCACCCGCAGCACCTCGCCGTTGCGCACGTACCAGACCACGCCGTTGATGTCGCGCAGCCGGGTGATGCGCAGCCCGACCGCCTCGACCGTGCCGCTGGCCTCGCCCAGGTCGACGACGTCCCCGACGCCGTACTGGTCCTCCAGGATGATCCCGATCCCGGCGATGAAGTCCTTGACCAGGTTCTGCGCGCCGAAGCCGAGCGCGACGCCGATGACACCGGCGCTGGCCAGGATCGGCGCCAGGTTGACCCCCAGCTCACCGAGCACGAGGACGACGGCGACGCCGAGCACCGCGAACGACGCGCAGCTGCGCAGCACCGACCCGATCGCCTCGGCCCGCTGGGTGCGCCGCGCGGCGATCAGCTCGACGCCGTCGGGGTCGGCCTGCCGGGCGCGGTTGCGCCACGGCCGCAGGACGGTCGGGACGGCGCCGGTGGCGGTGCGGTCGGTGAGCCGGTGGATCGCCCGGTTGAGCAGCAGCCGGACGACCGCGGCCACCAGCACGATCAGCAGGATCCGCGCCGGCCGGCCGACGATCGTGTCGGCGTTGGCGGCCAGCCAGTCCAGCCCGGTCCACTCCCACAGGCGCGCGCAGAGCGACCCGGCGTCCGCCGCGCAGCCGGGCGCCGGTGCTCCTGCGTCGGCCGCGGTGACCGTGGGTGTCCCGTTCATCGCGGTCAGTCTCGCAGGCCGGTTGTGCCCCGTCGATCACCCGGACGACGTCGTTCCGTGTGTCGTCCCCGCTGGTCAGCCGCCGGTGGGCGGTTCGGCGACCGGGGAGAGCCCGGTGTGCGCGGCCAGGAAGGCCAGCTGGTCGGCGGCCAGCCCCACGGTGCGGCTCACCGCGCGGGCACCGTGCCCGACCGACAGCTCACGCCGCAGCACGATCGGCGCCTCGGCGCTGGTCGCGTGCTGCAGCGCCGCGGCCAGCTTGCGCGCGTGCAACGGGTCGACCCGGGTGTCGGACTCGAACGTCGTGAACAGCACCGCGGGGTAGGCGGTGCCCTCGACCACCCGGTGGTAGGGCGAGTACCCCAGCAGCCAGCCCAGCTCCTCGGGGTCGGCGGCGGTGCCGTACTCGTCGTTCCAGGTGCGGCCCAGCCCGAAGAGCTCGTACCGGACCATGTCCAGCAGCGGCGCGCTGCAGACCACCGCGGCGACCAGGTCCGGGTGCTGGGTGGTCATCGCGCCGACCAGCAGCCCGCCGTTCGAGCCGCCCATCACCGACAGCTGCGCGGGCGTCGTCCAGCCGGCGACGATCAGGTGCTGGGCCGCGGCGGCGAAGTCGTCGAACACGTTCTGCTTGCGCTCGCGCATCCCGGCCCGGTGCCACTCCTCGCCGTGCTCGGAGCCTCCGCGCAGGTTCGCCACCACCCACACCCCGCCGGCGGCGACCCAGGACAGCGCCTGCGCGCTGTAGGCGGGGGTGAGCGAGACGTTGAAGCCGCCGTAGCCGTAGAGCACGGTCGGCCGCGGGGTGTCCGGCATGCCGGAGGGCGAGAGCACGAACAGGTGCACCGGGGTGCCGTCGGCCGAGGTCGCGTGCGCCTCCACCACCTGCACGGCCGGCACCTCACCGGCCACCGGCGCCTGCTCGTGCGTCGTCAGTGCGGTCGGCTCGGCGGCGTCCCAGCGCAGCACCGAGGGCGGCGTCGCGAAGTCGGTGTAGCCCACCCACGCCGTCGTCCCACCCTCCGGGTGCGCGCTGACGCCGGAGACGGACCCCGGGCGCAGGTCGGTCACCTCGGTCAGCCGGCCCGAGCCGTCCGCGGCCCACAGCGAGAGCCGGTCGGTCGCGTCGACGGCGTGCACCGCGAGCACCCGCAGGTCGCCGTCCGGCCCGTCGACCAGCGCGACGTCGGAGAGCACGCCGTCGTCGGACTGCCCGATGACCTCCCGCCAGGCCTCCGGCGCCCAGCTGGCCGGGTCGGCCGGGTCGGCGACGGCGAGCCGGCTGCGCGGGGCGTCCCGGTCGGTGTGCAGCCACAGCCGGCCGTCGCGGGCCACCCAGGCGGTCAGCTGCGCGTCGACGCCCACCTGCAGCGGCCGCAGCTGCCCGTCCCCGGCCAGGTCGGCGAGCCAGACGTCGTCCCGGGGCGCGGTGCCCACCGACGCCGAGACCACCAGCCAGCGGCCGTCGGCGCTGGTGCGCGCGCCGAAGTAGGTCGAGGGGTCGCTGCCCTCGCCGTGCACGAGCACGTCGGTGGCGGGGTCGGCGCCCACGCGGTGGCGCCAGACCCGGCGGTGGAACTGCTCCTCGCCCGCGGGCACCAGCTCCGGGGCAAGCCGGCGCACGTAGAACAGCTCGTCCCCGCCGGGGAGCCAGCCGACGGGGGAGTAGCGGCAACGGTCGATCGGCCCGTCGACGACCTCGCCGGTGGCGACGTCGAGCACGTACAGCTGCGACTCCTCGTCGCCGCCCACCGAGACCTGGTACGCCAGCCGGTCGCCCTCCCAGGACGGCGACCAGGCGTCCAGCGTGGTGGTGCCGGCGGGGTCCAGCGCCGTCGGGTCGACCAGCACGCGCACGCTGCCGTCGGGCTCGGTGACCCGCAGCACCGCGTGCTCCTGGCCGGGGTCGCGCCGGGTGGAGAACGCCCGGCCGCGGCGCCACACGGGGATGCCGACCGCACCGGCGTGCACCAGCTGGGCGAGCCGCTCGGCGAAGAACGGGCGCGCGGGCAGGCCGCCGAGCAGCTCTGCGGCGAGCCCGTCCTGGGCGGCCGCCCAGGCGGCGGTGCGACCGTCGGCGGGGTCCTCCAGCCACCGGTAGGGATCGGCGACCCGGTGACCGTGCAGGTCCTCGACCAGGTCCAGGCGGGGGGCGTCGGGGTAGCGCACACGGCGACGGTATCCGCCCGGACGGCGGCGCCCGAGGGGCCGCCGTCCGTTATCACACGCCGACAGGGCACTATGAGGCGACCCAGGGACTCTCGAAGCCGTCGGGAGCCCGTGGGCCCTCGGAGGTGTCCCGTGTCGATCACCGCACTCGGGTCGTCGTCCGTGCCCGCGCACCAGGGCCCGGCCACCGACCCCCTCCCCGGTCCGCGCGCGCCCGTGCCGGCGCAGGTCACGACCACTGCCACGCTGCTGTTGAACGCCACCTACGAGCCGTTGTGCGTGGTCTCCAGCCGTCGCGCGATCGTGCTGGTGCTGGCGGCCAAGGCAGAGGCCGTGGACGTCACCGAGGACCTCGTCCACGCCGAGCGGGTGGCCGTCGCCGTCCCGGTCGTCGTCCGGCTGACCCGCTACGTCCGGGTGCCCTACCCGGTGCAGGTGCCGCTGTCCCGCCGTGCGGTCTTCACCCGCGACGGCTCGACCTGCGTCTACTGCGGCGGGTCGGCCACCAGCATCGACCACGTCGTGCCGCGCAGCCGGGGCGGCACCCACACCTGGGACAACGTGGTCGCCGCCTGCCGCCGGTGCAACCACACCAAGGCCGACCGGTCGCTGGCGGAGATGGGCTGGACGCTGCCCTACCCGCCCCGGGCGCCCAGCGGCGCGGCCTGGCGGCTGCTCGGGCACCGCACGGTCGACCCCCGCTGGCGCACCTGGCTGGGCATGGCCGAGTCCGTCAGTGCATGAGACGGCCCGCCGGCTGTGGGCGCTCGGCGAGCCGTTCCACGCGCTGACCTACTTCGCCGAGGAGGCTCGCACCGCCTTCGGCCGGGCCGGGCTGCGCGGCTTCTGGTCCGGGTACTTCGCCGGGCGGGCGGCGCCGCTCGGCCCGGCCGGCCCGGAGCTGGTGACGGCCACGTTCGCGTCCTTCGCCCCGGCGTTCGTCGCCCGCCGGGTGCCGGCGGTGTGGACGGCGGTCACCCCGGCCGACGCGCTGGGCGCCCGCCTCGCCGGGGTGGACGCCGCCGTGCAGCGCGTGCTGCCCGGCTGGGCCGGCTCGGCCGAGGCCCGGGAGGCGGCTGGGCTCGCGCGGCGGGCGGCCGAGGCGGTCGACGCCCCGGGCCGGCCGCTGGCCGCTGGCAACTCCGCGCTGCCGTGGCCGGACGAGCCGCACCTGGTGCTGTGGCAGGCGCTGACCACGCTGCGCGAGCACCGCGGCGACGGGCACCTCGCGGTGCTGCTGCACCGCGGGCTGCTCGGCCTGCCGGCGCTGGTGCTCTCCGCGGTGGCGGGGGCGACGACGGCGGAGTGGCTGCAGCGGGCGCGCGGCTGGTCGCCGGAGGAGTGGGCGGCCGCCGCCGCGGAGCTCACGGGGCAGGGGCTGCTGGCCGGCGGCGCGCTGACCCCCGCCGGACGCGCGCTGCGGGACGACGTGGAGGCCGACACCGACCGGCTCGCGGCCGGACCGTGGCGGGCCCTCGGGGACGACGGCGCGCAGCGGCTGGCGGGGCTGCTGGCGCCGGTGCGCCGCGCCGTCGTCGCGGCGGGGGACTGGCCGGCCGGCAACCCGATCGGCGTCCCCGACCCGGGTCAGGTCACCCGCGCGCGCTCGGTCGGGTAGCCGGTCCAGCTCTCCTCGGCCAGCACGGTGCGCAGCCGGTCCATCGCGTCCCAGACGTCGACGAACCGGGTGTAGAGCGGCGCCGGCCCCAGCCGCAACCGGTCCGGCGTCCGGAAGTCGGGGACGACGCCGCGGTCGATCAGCGCCTGGGTGAGCTGCCAGGCGGCAGGGTGGGTGAGGCTGACGTGCACGCCGCGGCGGGCGCCGTCGCGGGGGCTGGCGACCGCGACGCCGTGCTCGGTGAGCTCCGCGTCGGCCAGCGCGACCACCAGGTCGGTGAGGGCCCGGCCCTTCGCCGCGATCCGGTCCACGCCGGCCTCCGCGGTGATCCGGGCGCCCACCTCCACCGCGGCCATCGCGAGCACCGGCGGGGTGCCGACGGCGAACCGGTCGATGCCCTCGGCCGGGTCGTAGGCCGGGCCCATGGCGAACTGGTCGCGGGCCCCGAACCAGCCCCAGATCGGCTGGCGCAGCTGCTCCTGCAGCTCCCGGCGGACGTAGAGGAACGCCGGCGCGCCCGGTCCGCCGTTGAGGTGCTTGTAGGTGCAGCCGACGGCGAGGTCGGCACCGGCGGCGGTCAGCTCGGCGGGCACCGCCCCGGCCCCGTGGCTGAGGTCCCACAGCACCAGCGCGCCGGCGTCCCGGGCCAGCCGGGTGACCGCCGCGACGTCGACCAGCGCCCCGGAGCGGTACGCCACCTGGGACAGCACGACGACCGCGACCCGCTCGTCGAGCGCCGCGGCGAGCACGTCGACGTCCAGCCCCTCGTCGATGTGCGCCTCGACCTCGCGGACCGCCATCCCGCGCTGGGCGGCCACCCCGGCGACGACGTAGCGGTCGGTGGGGAAGTCGTCGGCGCAGCAGACCAGCACGTCCCGCCCCGGGCGCGCGTCGGCGGCGGCGACCAGCAGCTTGTAGAGGTCGACGCTGGTGGTGTCGGAGACGAGCACCTCGCCCGGCCGGGCCCCCAGCACGCCCTCCGCGAGCAGGTCGCCGATCCGGCGGGCGTGCCCGACCCAGTCCGCCCACGAGCCGACCAGGCCGGCGCCCCACTCCTGCTCGACCACCCGGGCGACGGCGGCCGGGGTCTCCCGCGGCAGGCGGCCCAGGGAGTTGCCGTCGAGGTACAGCAGCCGGTCGGGGCCCTCGTCGTCGGTGCCGGTGAAGCGGGCCCGGAAGCCGGCCAGGGGGTCGGCGGCGTCGGCTGCGACGGCCGCGGAGCGGGAGAGGTCCACGGCCCGATCCTGCCCGCCCGCCCCCCTCCCGGGGCTTTCGGTACGGAAAGCCCGGGGGCTTTCGGTACCGAAAGCCCGGGGCTAGCGTCCGGCCGTGACCTCCGCGCGCGGGACGCAGCTGCACGACCTCACCGCCCTGGAGCAGGCGGCCGCCGTCCGGGCCCGGGAGGTGAGCCCCACCGAGCTGGTCGACTCCGCGCTGGCGCGGGTGGCGGCGCTCGACCCGGGGCTCGGTGCCTTCATCACGGTCACCCCCGAGCGGGCCCGGGCCGCCGCGGCCGCCGCGGACCGCACGGTGCTGGCCGGTGCCGAGCTGCCCCCGCTGTTCGGCGTCCCCACCGCCATCAAGGACCTGGCCAACACCGCCGGCGTGCGCACCACCTTCGGCTCCGCCCTGCTGGCCGACTTCGTGCCCGACGTCGACGACGCGGTCGTCACCGCCCTGTCCGCGGCCGGCACCATCAGCCTCGGGAAGACCAGCACCCCGGAGTTCGGCTTCCCCTGCTACACCGACAACGACCTGGTCGGGCCGGCCCGCTCCCCGTGGGACCCCGCGCTCCTGGCCGGCGGCTCCAGCGGCGGGGCGGCGGTGGCCGTCGCAGCCGGCATGGTGCCGTTCGCGCACGGCTCCGACGGCGGGGGCTCGATCCGGATCCCCGCGGGCATCAACGGGCTGGTGGGGGTCAAGCCCAGCCGCGGCCGGGTCAGCAACGCCCCGCTGGGCAGCGAGGCGACCGGGCTGGGGGTGCAGGGGCCGCTGGCCCGGACCGTCCGCGACGCCGCAGCCGTCCTCGACGCGATCGCCGGGCCGGTGCCCGGCGACCCGTACTGGGCCCCGCCACTGCCGCCGGGGGAGACCTTCCTCGGCGCCGCGGAGCGCCCGCCGGGCCGGCTGCGGATCGGCCGGTACCTGGACTCCGGCATGCCGGGCGCGGACCTCGACCCGCAGGTGCGGGCGGCGTTCGAGGACGCCTCCGCGCTGCTGGCCGACCTCGGCCACGAGGTCGAGGACCTGCCGGCCCCGCCGCTGACCGAGGGCGTGTTCCCCGCTTTCGAGGTGGTGTGGGCGCTGTCGGCCACCACCCTGCCGGTGGCCGAGTCGCAGACGCACCGGCTGCGTCCCCTCACCCGCTTCCTGCGCGAGCGCGGGCTGGCGCTGTCGGCCCGGGACGCGATGCAGGCGATGTTCACCCTGCGCGTCTTCGCCCGCCGGTTCATCCAGGCGACCAGCGCCTACGACGTCCTGCTGGCCCCGGTCTGCACGCTGCCACCCCGGCCGGTGGGCTGGTTCGACGGCCCCGCCGACGGGCTGGGCCCCGGCGAGGCGGACTTCGAGCGGCAGAAGCGGTACGCCGCGTTCCCCGCCGTCTACAACGTCACCGGGCAGCCGGCGCTCAGCGTGCCGCTGTGGTGGACCCCCGAGGGGCTCCCCATCGGCACGATGCTCGTCGGCCGTCCGGCGGACGAGGCGACCCTCCTGTCGCTCGCCGCGCAGCTGGAGGAAGCCCGTCCCTGGGCGCACCGCCACCCCGCCGTCTGGTGACCGCGCGGCTGCCGGGCCGCTGCCCGGGGCTCCCGGTAGATTGCGCCCATGCCCTGGTACGAGACCGTGCTGATCTACGGCGTGATCCCGCTCGTCGTCGTCCTGCTGTTCGCGCTCGCCACGCTGATCCCCGGCCGCAGCAAGGACCGGACGCGGTACAAGCCCGGCCAGCCCTGGGCGCACCAGCCCGTCTGGTACGAGCCGCACCCGGACGTCCCCGGTGTCCCCGGTGGGCACGGCGACGACGACCCCGCCGACCACGGCAGCAGCGGTGACCACGGCCGGCGTGGCCTGGGGGCCACCGCCGCGGCCCTGGCCATCGGCCAGCACCCGCACGAGGACGCCACCTCGCACCGCACGGCTGCCGGCGGCGCCCGGGGCACCTGGTGACCCCGTCCGTGGCCCGCTCCCGCCGTTCCCCCCGCCCCACCCATCCCGCCCTGCCGACCGGAGGCACCCGCTGATGTCGACGCAGCACCTCGACGCCGGCCCCAGCGCCAGCCAGGACACGATCAACACCTCGGTGGCCGAGCCGGGCCCCGGCCCGTTCAGCTACTCGGACCTGGCCCGCCTGGACGAGGCGCTGACCATGTCCTCCCGGGAGACCGGGCTGCGGTTCACCCTCTACGTCGGCGACCTGGGTGGCGACACCCGCGCCACCGCCGAGGGCCTGCACGCCCGCTCCGGCGGCGACCCCTCGATCGGGGTGCTGGTCGCGCTCTCGCCCGGCCAGCGGGTCGTGGAGATCGTCACCGGGTCGGCCGCGGCTCGCCGGCTGCCCGACCGCGCCTGTGCGCTCGCCGTGCTGGCGATGACCAACCGGCTCGGCTCCGGCGACCTGACGGGCGCGATCGTCAACGGCCTGCGGCAGATGTCCGACGCCGCGGGCCACCCGCACCGCCGTGAGGACCACGTTCCGCGCGGGATCGCCACCGGTCACTGAAGAAGGACCCCGCTGCCCCCCACGCCTCGCAGGCTCGGCGCGGGCCCCTGCAGCGGGGCCGTTCCAGCAGCTCGGTTGCCGACGCCTCGCAGGCTCGGCGCGGGCCCCTGCAGCGGGGCCGTTCCACCACCTCACCGCCAGCGGCCCAGAACTCCTCGAGTTCTGGGCCGCTGGCGTCAGGCCCCGCCCCGAGGCCCGGCCCGAGCGTGCGGGGGCTGAGGAGGGCGGGGTCCGCTCTCAGCCGGCGGCGGCGTCCCGGGCGCGGGCCCGCAGGGCGCGGGCCACGCCGTCGCGGCCCTCACTGACCAGCCGGCGCAGCGCCGCCGGGTGGCCGGCGTCGGCGAGCCACCGGTCGGCCGCGGCGACGGTCTGCGCCTCGACCACCTTCGGGAACAGGTACTCCACGGCGTTCTTGGCGATCTCGCCGGGCCGGCGGTCCCAGACGCCCCGGATGTCGGCGAAGTACCGCTCGACGTAGGGGCGGGTCAGCTCCTGCTGGGCCGGGTGCCAGAAGCCGGCGACCATCGCCTCGTGCACGGCGTTGGGGATCGACTCGTCGGTGAACGCCCGCTCCCAGGTCTCCGCCTTGGACTCGGCCGTGGGCCGCAGCGCCCGGGCGGTGGCGGCCCGGCGGGCACCGGTGGCGGTCGCGTCGCGCGCGGCCTCGGCGTCGATCTCGGCGTCACCGGCGGCGCCCATCGCCACCAGCCCGTGCAGGAACGCCCAGCGGGCGTCGGCGTCGACGGCCAGGCCCTCGACCACCCGCGAGCCGTCGAGCAGCCCGCGCAGCGCGGTGGCGTGCTCCTCGGTGCGGGCGGCAGCGGCCAGCGTGCGCGACCACTGCAGCTGCGCGTCGCTGCCGGGAGCGGCGCTGGCCAGCGACGCCATCGCCTTGTCGCCCAGCCGGGCCCAGCCGGTCGGCGCCCAGGCCGGATCGGCGTAGGAGGCCAGCGCGGTCTGCACCCGCGCCAGCAGCGACTGCACGACGCTGATCTCGGTCTCGGCGTCGATCCCGGTCAGCACCAGCTGCACCCAGTCGCGCGCCGCGCTCTCCCCGTCCCGGGTCATGTCCCACGCCGCCGACCAGCACAGCGCACGGGCCAGCGGGTCCGGGATCGCGCCGATCTGCTCGCGCAGGGTGGCGAGTGAGCGCTCGTCCAGCCGGAGCTTGGCGTAGGTGAGGTCGTCGTCGTTGACCAGCACCAGGTCGGCGGCCGGGTGGCCGACGAGCTCGGGCACCTCGGTGCGGGCGCCGTCGACGTCGAGCTCGACCCGGTGCGAGCGGGTGAGCCCGTCGGGACCGCTGGTGTAGAGGCCGACCGCCAGGCGGTGCCGCCGCAGCACCGGGTGCTCGGGCACCGCGGTCTGCTCGATGGCGAACGCGGAGTACCGGCCGGAGTCGTCGAGGGTGGACACCGGGCGCAGGGTGTTCACCTGGCTGGTCTGCAGCCACTGCGCCGACCAGTCGGACAGGTCGCGGCCCGAGGCCTCGGAGAGCTCGCTGAGCAGGTCGTCGAGGGTGGTGTTGCCGTACTCGTGCTTGCGGAAGTAGCGGCGCACCCCGGCCAGGAAGTCGTCCTGGCCGACGTAGGCCACCAGCTGCTTGAGCACCGAGGCGCCCTTGGCGTAGGTGATGCCGTCGAAGTTCACCTCGACCGCGGCGACGTCGACCATGTCGGCGGCGATCGGGTGGGTCGAGGGCAGCTGGTCCTGTGCGTAGGCCCAGCTCTTCTCGGTGTTGGCGAACGTCGTCCACGCGGTCGTGTACTCGGTGGCCTCGGCCTGGCACAGCGTGGAGATGTAGGTGGCGAAGGACTCGTTGAGCCACAGGTCGTCCCACCAGCGCATCGTCACCAGGTCGCCGAACCACATGTGCGCCAGCTCGTGCAGGATCGTCTCGGCCCGCCGCTCGTAGCGGGCGCGGCTGGTCTTGGACCGGAAGACGTAGTCCTCCAGGAAGGTGACGCAGCCGGCGTTCTCCATCGCCCCGGCGTTGAACTCCGGCACGAACAGCTGGTCGTACTTGTCGAAGGGGTACGGGTAGTCGAACACCCGGTGGTAGAAGTCGAACCCGGCCTTGGTGACGGCGAAGATCGCGTCGGCGTCCAGGTGCTGCGCCAGCGAGGCGCGGCAGTAGACCCCGAGCGGGATCCCGTCGTGCAGGTCGGTGACCCGGGCGTAGGGGCCGGCGACCAGGGCCACCAGGTAGGTGGAGATCCGCTTGGTCGGGGTGAAGTGCACCAGCTGGGAGCCGCCCTCGCCGGCCTCGATGGTGCGGTCGCCGGTGTTGCTGATGACCTGCCAGTCGAACGGCGCGGTCACGTGCACGGTGAAGGTCGCCTTGAGGTCGGGCTGGTCGAAGCAGGTGAACATCCGCTTCGCCTCGGCCGGCTCGAAGTGCGAGTACAGGTAGACCTGGCCGTCCTCCGGGTCGACGAAGCGGTGCAGCCCCTCGCCGGAGCGGGAGTACCGGCAGTCGGCGTCGACGACCAGCTCGTTGGTCTCGGCCAGGCCGGGCAGCGGGAGCCCGCCCTCGGGGGTGTAGGTGCTCACGTCGAGCTCGACGCCGTTGAGGGTGGCGGAGCGCACCCGGTCGGCGACGAGGTCGACGAAGGTGTCGGCGCCGGGTGTCCGGGCGGAGAAGCGGATGGTGGTGACCGAGCGGAAGGTCTCCTCGCCTGGGCGGCCGGCGCCGTCGGTCACGTCGAGGGCCAGGTCGTAGCTGGAGACCGACAGCAGTGCGGCGCGGGCCGCGGCGTCGTCACGAGTCAGATTGGGAACTGCCACGCCCGGAGCTTCCCACGGGGCACCGACGGTTCGCGCCCGGGTGCCGGTGGGAACAACTCGACCGCGGCCGGACTTGCTGGCGCGCGGAGGACCCCGCCACCTGGCCGGGGTCGACAGACGACCGGAGGGACCCCCACCGATGACCGAGGCAGTGCAGAGCGCCCCCGTGAAGGCACGCGTCGACTTCTGGTTCGACCCGCTGTGCCCGTGGGCCTGGCTGACCAGCCGCTGGGTGCTGGAGGCGGCCAAGGTGCGTGACATCGACCTGCACTGGCACGTGATGAGCCTGTCGGTGCTCAACCGCGGCCGGGACCTGCCGGAGGAGTACCAGGAGATGATGGCCAAGGCGATCGGCCCGGTACGGGTCGCGGTCGCCGCCGCGCAGCAGCACGGTGACGACGTGCTCGGTGACCTCTACACGGCCATGGGCACGCTGCGGCACCACGACGGCCTGGAGATCGACGAGATCGTCGCCCCGGCGCTGGAGCGGGTCGGGCTGCCGGCCGAGCTGGCCGAGGCCGCCGGGTCCACCGCGTACGACGAGGCGCTGGAGAAGAGCCACCACGCGGGCATGGACCCGGTCGGTGACGACGTCGGCACCCCGGTCATGCACATCGACGGGGTCGCCTTCTTCGGTCCGGTCATCAGCAAGGTGCCCACCGGCGAGGACGCCGGCAAGGCCTTCGACGGCGCCGTCCTGCTGGCCAACCTGCCCGACTTCTGGGAGCTCAAGCGCACCCGCACCGCCGGCCCGGACATGTCCTCGGTGCCCGCCGACGCCCTGGAGCTGCGCGGCACCCACTGATGGAGGACCCCCGTCCAGAGGCTCATCCCGCGCACACTCGGGACGAGCCTCTGGACGGGGGCCGTTCCAGGCCGTCACGTGCGGGATGCGGCATCCTGGGCGGGTGCCGCACCCCGTCCGTCAGCGGATCCTCATCACCGGCGCCAGCGCGGGTCTCGGCCAGGGCATGGCCCGGGAGTTCGCGGCCCGGGGCCGGGACCTGGTGCTGGTCGCCCGCCGGCTCGACCGGCTCACCGAGCTGCGCGACGAGCTCGTCGCGCAGCACCGCGGCATCCGGGTGGTGGTCGGGGAGCTGGACGTCGACGACCCGGACGCCGTCGCCGACGTCGTGCCCCGGCTGGCCGCCGAGCTGGGCGGGATCGACCGGTTCATCGCCAACGCCGGCCTGGGCAAGGGCGTCCCGGTGGGCACCGGGGGCGCCCGGCCGAACCGCCAGGTGCTGGTCACCAACGTGCTCGGCACGCACGCCTGCTGCGAGGCCGCGGTGGCGCTCTTCCGCGCCCAGGGCGCCGGCCACCTCGTGGTGATCTCCTCGGTGGCCGGGGTCCGGGGCATGGGTGGCACCCGCACGGCGTACGCCACCTCCAAGGCCGCCGACGCCGTGCTGGCCGAGGGCATCCGCGCCGACCTGCTCGGGAACCGGCGGACCCGCCCGATCCGGGTCACGACCATCCACCCGGGCTTCATCGAGACCGACATCAACGTCGGCCGCCGCGGCCCGTTCACCGTCGACCTCGCCACCGGTGTCACCGCCCTGACCGCGGCGATCGAGCGCGAACCGGTACGCGCCTACGTTCCCGAGTGGCCGTGGCGTCCGATCGCGGGCCTGCTGCGCGTACTGCCCCTGCCGGTCGTCCGGAAGCTCGCCTAGAGCCGGGTGCGGGCGGTGTCCCGGGTGGCCTCGTCGAAGGGCGCATCGGCGGCCGGGTCGGTCAGCCAGCGGGCCAGCCGGGCCAGCTCGTCGCGCTGGCCGGCGACGAACCCGGCGTCGACGACGGCTCCGTGCCCGGGCACCACCGGGCCGCGGACCAGCCCCAGCAGTGCGTCCAGGGTGGCCGGCCACTCCAGCGGGAAGGCGTCCTCCATCGCCGGGGGCCCGCTCTCCTCGACCAGGTCCCCGGCGAACACCACGTCGGCGACGGCGACGACGAGGTCGCCGTCGGTGTGCCCGCGGCCCAGGTGCCGCAGCGTGACCGGCCGCCCGCCGACGTCGAGCACGGCGACGTCGTCCACCAGGTTGTCCGGGACGTCGATCGGGGCGATGGCCACCAGCTCGGCCGCCGGGTCGCCGTCCTCCCGGAGCCCGGCGACGACGGCGGCGCGCTGGGCCTCACCGGTCGACGCCAGCCCCTCGGCGCAGCGCCGGTGCCCCCACACGGCTGCCGGGCGGAACGCGGCGTTGCCGAAGCAGTGGTCGTAGTGGTCGTGGGTGTTGACCACCGTCCACGGGTGCGGGGTGACCGCCCGCACCGCTTCGGCGAGGGCGCGGCCCTCGCCCAGGTGGCAGCGGGTGTCGACCACCAGGCAGGCGCCGTCCCCGACGACCAGCCCGCAGTTCAGGTCGAGGTCGGCGTGCCGCCGGACGAACACGCCGTCCCCGACCTCCCGCCACCCCGCGGGCCCGGCTGCAGCCATGGCCGTCCCTCAGCGGGCCGTGACCGGGACGGCGGCGTCGGGGGAGCGGCCGGTCCAGCGGACGGCCACCAGCGCCACGTCGTCGTCGGGGCGGCCGGCGACGAGCCGGTCGAGGACGGCGTCGCACAGCTCCGGCAGCGGCCGCCCGGCGAACTCGGTCAACGCCGCCCGCAGCCGGGCCACGCCCGCGTCGAGGTCGGTGCGCCGGTCCTCGACCAGCCCGTCGGTGAAGAAGAAGACCGTGGACCCGCGCTCCAGCGTGAGCACCGACTCCCGGCGGGGGGTGTCGTCGTCGACGCCGAGCAGCAGGTCGGCCCGCCAGTCGCCGAGCACGACGACCGAACCGTCGGGGTGGATCGCCAGCGGGGGGAGGTGCCCGGCGTTCGACCACCGGAGCCGGACGATGCCCCGCTCCCGCTCCCCGTCGTCCTGCTCGAACCGGGCGACCGCCGCCGTCGCCAGGGTGCCCAGCCCCAGCACCGCCATGGCGCGGTCCAGGCCGGCCAGCACCTCGGCGGGGCCGCCGTCGCTGTGGGTGGCGATGCCGCGGAGCAGGCTGCGCAGCTGGCCCATCGCGGCGGCGGCCCGCACGTCGTGGCCGGCGACGTCGCCGATGACCAGCATGGTCGTCCCGCCGGGCTGGACGAACGCGTCGTACCAGTCGCCGCCGACCTGCGCCGCCTCCACGGCGGGCAGGTACCGGACGGCGATCTCGGCGTACTCCGGTTCCGGCGGATCGGTGAGCAGGCTGCGCTGCAGCCCCTCGGCCAGCTTGGCCTGCTCGGTGAAGAGCCGGGCGTTCTCCACGGCGGTGCCGGCCCTACCGGCCACGTCGGCGGCGGCGCTCAGCTCGCGCGCCGTCCAGCCCGGCCGGCCGGTGTCCCGGTAGAGGCTCAGCAGGCCGATCGCCCGGCCACCGGACACCAGCGGCACCGAGGCCACCCAGCCCGGAGCGAGCTCGGTCACCAGCCGGCGGGCGGTGGTGGTGGTGACCAGCCGGGCCACCAGTGCCGCGATCGACTCGGCGCGGCCGTCCCCGACGGTGATGACCTCCCCGGTGGCCAGGGCCTGGTGGGCCGGCGCGTCCGGCGCGATCGCGGCGGCCCGGTGCCGGGCGTACCGCGCCGCGACCTGCTCCAGTCGCGGGTCGCGGTGCGCGACCGCGAGGTCCTGCAGCTGCCCACCGGGGGTCCGCGAGCTGACGATGCACCAGTCGGCCAGCCGGGGGACCAGCAGCCGGGCCAGCCGGTGGACGGCCTCGTCGACGTCCAGGGTCGCGCTGAGCGCGGCGGAGGTCTCGGTGAGCAGGTCCAGCAGCGCCTGCGCCTCGTCGGCGGTGGCGGCCGGCTGCTCACCGCCGCGCCGCTTGCTCTCGGTCACGTCCGCGAACGCCACGTCGAGCCCGTCGGGAACCGGACCCACGTCCAGGCGGTACCACATGTCCTGCGGCGGGTAGTACTGCTCGAAGACCACCCGCTCGCCGGTGGACATGGCGTGCCGGTAGGCGCGCTCCAGCTCGGTGCCAGGGGTGGCCGGGAACACCTCCCACTGGGTGCGTCCCAGCAGCTGGCTCCGCGGCACCTCGACCAGCTTCTCCGCCGCGGCGTTCGCGTAGACGAAGCGGAAGTCGCGGTCGAAGCAGACCAGGGCGGTGTCCGTGGTCTCCACCCAGCGCTGGGCCCGGTTCACGTCCTCCTGCTCCGCTGCCACGCCCACCCCCGTTCCCGTCGCCAGCGCTGGACCGGTCCCGATCATGGCCGATGCCGGACCGGATCGGGGGGGAGGGCGCCCCCGGTCACCAGCAGATCCGCATCGGGCGAGCTCGTGCGTCCCGCGACCCGTCGCCCACGCACTCGGCGGTGCCGGCGGCGATCCGCCGGGCCGACCAGGCGGCGGCGCAGGCGTCCAGCGCGTCGACCACCGGGACGCCGGCCGGCGCGCCGGCCAGCGCCTCCTCGAGGTCCATCACCGCGCGCAGGGCCCGCAGCCGCTGGACCGTGCCACGCGCGGTGCCCTTGCGGTCGGTCACGCCGCCGAGGCCCAGCCGGAAGGCCAGCTCGGGGTGCACCTCGACCACCCGGTCGGTGGGCGGGTCGCCGAGGGCGTCGTCCAGGGCGCGGATGGAGCGGACCAGCATGAAGGTCTGCGCGGACGGGGCCCGCCGGTCATCGGTCGCTGCCCGGGACAGCCGCCGGGCCTCCGCGTAGTCGTCCGTGGCCAGGACCGCGCGGACAGGGGAGGGGAAGACGGAACTGGCCGCGCCGGTGGCCCGCAGCAGGTCGCGGGCCGCCAGGTCACAGGCCCGGACGCCGTCGTCGGAGAGCCCGATCGGCATGTCGATGGCCACCACCGCGACATCCGGCACGGCGAGCACCGCCGCCGCGTCGTCCAGCACCTGCAGCTCCACTCCGCGCCCCTCGAGCAGCGCGCCGACCCACTTCCCGCGCCAGCCGTCGACCCCGAGCACCGCCACCGGGCCAGCCTGCCAGCAGTGCTGAGAAGATCGGTGCATGCGCGTCTTCCTGGGCACCGACCACGCCGGTCTCGAACTGAAGTCCCACCTGATGCAGGTGCTGGCCGACGAGGGCTTCGAGCCCGTCGACTGCGGGGCCTTCGACTACGACCCGCAGGACGACTACCCGCCGTTCTGCTTCGAGGTGGGGGAGCGGGTCGTCACTGAGCCGGGCACGCTCGGCGTGGTGATCGGGGGCTCGGGCAACGGCGAGCAGATCGCGGCGAACAAGGTGCCCGGGGTCCGGGCGGCGCTGGTGTGGAACGACAGCACCGCGAAGCTCGCCCGTCAGCACAACGACGCCAACGTGGTCTCCGTCGGCGGCCGGCAGCACACCGTCGAGGAGGCCACCGCGCTGGTGCTGACCTTCCTGCGCGAGCCGTTCAGCGGCGAGGAGCGGCACGCGCGCCGGATCGCGCTGCTCGCGGACTACGAGCGGGACCGGCACCGCCCGGCCGGCGGGCTGCCCACCCACACCCCGTGACGGCGACCCGGTGACCGGCGACGACCTGCGGGCCGCGGGCGCCGCGGTCGGGGAGCTGTTCACCCGGGTGCCCGACGGTGCGGCTCCGGTGCCGACCCTGGGCACCGACGTGGTCGGGGTCGCCGCGCACATCACCTCGTGCCTGACCTGGTACGCCGCCGACCTGGTGGCCGGGACCGACGAGGCGACCGCCTTCGACCTGGTGCGCCGGCCGGACGCGGGGCTGGCCGACGTCCTCACCCAGCTGCGCGCCGCCACGGAGGTGCTGGCCCGGGTGGTGGACGCCGCCGGCCCGGGCGAGCGGGGCTTCCACGACTGGGGCCTGGCCGACGCCTCGGGCTTCGCGGGGATGGGCTGCGCGGAGCTGCTGCTGCACGCCGGTGACGTCGCCCTGGACCGGGGGCTGGCGTGGGCACCCCCGCCGGCGCTGGCCGCCGCGACCCGGGCCCGGCTGTTCCCCTGGGCCCCGGAGGACGCCGACCCGTGGGCGGCGCTGCTGTGGGCCACCGGCCGGGGCGAGCTGCCCGGCCGGGAGCCGGTCACCTCCTGGCGCTGGCACTGCGCCCCCCTCGACGAGTGGGACGGCACCCAGCCCCGGTGAGGGTCTGGAACGGCCACCTCTCAGGGGCCCGCGCGCCGAGCGTGCGAGGCGTGGGAGGAGAGGTGGTCCTCCATCAGAAGTGGTCGGGGCACCAGGGCGCGGTCGGCCAGCCGAACGCCGTCGAGGCGGCGACGACCGCGCCGGGGCTGATCTCGGTCACCCGGCCGGCGCCCTGCAGCGCGGCCAGCGAGACCCCGCCCAGGTATGCCGCGGAGAGCGCCTCGACGTCGATCACCAGGTCGGGGTCGCGGTCGGTGCGGTCGCAGAAGGCACCGGCGGGGTGGCCCCACAGGTGCCAGCGCCCGTCGTTCCAGTCGCAGAACGGATCGCGCACCTCCAGCACCAGGTCGATCCGCGCCGGGTAGCGGCGGGCCGACAGCGCCGCGCCGACGTCGACCAGCCGCACCCACAGCGCGTCGACCGGGCGGGCGTGCCAGGCGCGCGGGTCGACCAGCAGGTGGCGCAGCGGGTCGTCGGCCGAGGCGTCGGGCGCCTCGACGGTGCGCACCAGGTCGACCGAGAGCAGGTACCGCCACAGCGCGGCGTAGGCGCTCGGGGTGGCGGCCCGGACCTCGGTGACGGTCAGCGTGCCCTCCGGCTCCCCGGCCGCGCTCCAGGCGGCCCGGACCCGGTACGTCGCGTAGCCGGTGACGGTGCCGTCGCCCTCGACGTGCAGCACGTGCTGGCGCGGCGGGCCGCCCTTGGTGTCCTCGGGGCGCTCGACCAGCCGGCGGTCCCACCAGCGGTCGTCGCGGGCCATGTTGCCCGGCACCCACCGCCGCAGCGCGTCGTGCAGCGGGACGGCGGCGGCGCGGAACTCCGCCTCGTCGACCAGGCGCAGGGTGCCGGTGCCGCAGTCGACGTCCGGCCGCAGCCGCAGGCGCTCGGTGGCGCCGGACCACCCGCCCCGCCAGGTGGCCGGGGCGTAGCCGAACCGGCCGTAGATCGGCGCCTCGGCGGCCCACAGCGCGGCGACCGGCTCGCGGCCGGCGGCGTGCACCTCGTCGAGCTGCCGGCGCATGATCGCGTTCAGCACGCCGCGGCGGCGGTGGGTGGGGGAGACGGTGATCCAGGTGATGCCCGCCGTCGGCACCGCCGCCCCGCCCGGCACCGTCATCTCCAGGCTCAAGATGCCGGAGGTGGCGGCGACCCGGTCGCCGTCGAACAGCGCCAGCGACCGGTCCAGCTCGGCGACGGGCGAGGGCTCGTCCAGGTACGGACCGCTGTGCTCCTCGGCGAAGGTGGTGCGCATCGACCGGGCGAAACCCGGCCACTCGTCGGCGGTGATGGGTCGCAGCTGGTCGGCCAGATCGGTCACGGGAGCTGTCTACCGGGCCGGGGTGACGATCCGCCAACCAGTTCCGCCCGACCGTCGGTGCACCGGTGCCGGCAGCCAGCGCAGCCAGCGCGGCACCCACCAGGTCCGCTCGCCCAGCGCCGCCATCGTGGCCGGCAGCAGCACTCCGCGGACCAGCGCCGCGTCGACCAGGACGGCGACCGCCAGGCCGACCCCCAGCTGCTTGAACTCCAGCATCGACAGCGTGGCGAAGATGCTGAACACCGCCACCATCACCACCGCGGCGCTGGTGACCACGCCGGCGGAGCGGGAGACGCCGGTGGGCACCGCCAGCCGCAGCGGGATGCCGACCTCAGCACTCGGCCGACCTCACCGGCGGGCGGCTCCTGGTGGGGACGGAGTGCCCCGGGCCGCAGCTGATGTGGACCTCGTCGACCGACCTGACCCTCCGGGTGCCCGCGGGCCTGCCGGTGCCGGGGAGGTGGTGGTCGAGGGCGTGACCGGGGAGCTGGCGCTGCACAGCGGCGCGGGCCGGGTGTCGGCGACCGGCGTCGACGCCGACGTGGTGGTGGCCGAGAGCTCCGCGGGGTCGGTGACCGTGTCGGCCGTCGCGCCCGTGACGCGGCTGACCGCGACGTCGAGCGCAGGCGCGGTGACCGTCGTCCTGCCCGACGACGGCACCCGCTACGACGTCCGGCCGTCGACGTCCGCCGGCAGCGTGGCCGTCGAGGTGCCGCAGGACCCGGCGTCGCCGCGGGTCGTGGAGGCCCGCAGCAGCGCGGGGGCCGTGACCGTCCGCACGGCGGGCTGACCCGCCGTGCGGACGGCTCAGCTGCGCAGGTAGGCCAGCGTCGCCATCACCCGGCGGTGCTGGTCCTCGTCCTGGGCCAGGCCGAGCTTGGCGAAGATGTGCTGGGTGTGCTTCTCCACCGCACCCTGGGTGACGACCAGCCGGCGGGCGATCGCGGCGTTGGAGTGCCCCTCGGCGATCAGCCCCAGCACCTCCCGCTCCCGCGGGGACAGCGACTGCACGGGGTCGTCCCGCCGGCGGCGGGCGAACAGCTGGGCGACCACCTGGGGGTCGAGGACGGTGCCGCCGGAGACGACGTCGTCCAGCGCGGTGAGGAACTGCTCGACCTGGGCCACCCGGTCCTTGAGCAGGTAGCCCACCCCGCCCGCACCGTCGGCGAGCAGCTCGTCGGCGTAGGCGACCTCGACGTACTGGCTGAGCACCAGCACCGCCGTCGACGGGACGACGCGGCGCGCCTCGACCGCGGCGCGCAGGCCCTCGTCGGTGTGCGTCGGGGGCATCCGGACGTCGACGACGGCGACGTCGGGCCGGTGCCCGACGACCGCGCGCACCAGGCTGGGCCCGTCGGCGACGGCGGCGACGACCTCGGCGCCGGCCTCCTCGAGCAGCCGGATCAGACCTTCGCGGAGCAGCACCGAGTCCTCGGCGAGGACGACGCGGCGGGGAGTGGTCATGGACACGGGAGGTCTCCGATCAGCCGGGTGGGTCCGCCGCGGGGGCTGTCCACCGCGAGCACGCCGTCCACCGCGCGCAGCCGGTCGGCGAGCCCGGCCAGCCCGTGACCGGGGGCGAGGACGGCCCCGCCGCGGCCGTCGTCCTCCACCTCGACGCGCAGCCGGCCGGCCTGGCGCACCACGGTCACCCGGGCGACGGTGGCCTCGCTGTGCTTGGCGGCGTTGGCCAGCGCCTCGCTGACCAGGAAGTAGGCGGAGTTCTCGACGGCCGGGGCGAGTCGCTGCCCGGGCGCGAGGTCGACGGCGAGCTCGACCGGCACCGGGGAGCGGGCGGCGACGGCAGCGAGCGCTGCGGCCAGCCCGCGGTCGGCGAGCACCGGTGGGGCGATGCCGCGGGACAGCGCGCGGAGCTCCTCGAGCGTCTCCCGGGTCTGCTCAGCCGCCTCCCGCAGGGTGGTCCGGGCGCCCGCCGGGTCGCGCTCGAGCATCCGCTCGGCCCGGTGCAGGTCCATGCTCAGCCGCACCAGCCGCTGCTGGGGGCCGTCGTGGATGTCCCGCTCCAGGCGGCGCAGCGCCACCGCCTCGGCGGCGACCGCGGCGTCCCGGCCCTGGCTCAGCCGGCCGATCTCCGCCTGCGCCTCGCCCCGCCAGGTGAGCAGGCCGCGGCCCAGCTGCGCCTCGGCGAGCGCACAGCCGCGGACGACGAAGGGCAGGGTGAGGGCGAACACCACGCCGATCGCGGTGTAGAGCAGCACCCGGTTGGTGGAGGTGTCGGCCAGTCCGAGGAGCTCGGGCAGCGTGTAGTTCTCCGGTTGGTCCGCCCCGCCGTAGGGGATCGACCAGTCCCATGTCATGGAGGTCAGACCGGCCAGTGCGATCGCCCACCAGACGACCGTCACGACGAAGACCGGGATCGACACGGTCATGTGCAGCACGGCGTGCAGGACGTCGAGCCAGGACTGCGGGTCGCGCAGCGGCGCGATCAGCCGACGAATCAGCGAGGCGTCCGCCTGTGTGCGCCGGTAGACCGGTCGGGGCAGCTCCCTCCGCAGGACGTCGGGCAGTTGCCTCCGCTCCACCGCCGCGAAGCCGCGGGCGACCAGCAGGGCCAGCACCAGGACCGGGAGCCCGACCCAGATGCCCAGGGTGACCACCCCGACGGTCAGCAGGGTGACCACCAGGACGAACGCGAGGATCGATAACCAGAAGTTGACCAGCACGTACCCGGTGTCGACGCCGAGCTGCCGCCACCAGCCGCGACGGGGGAGCCGGTCGGGCCGTCCGGCCGTGGCGACGGCGGTGTCGGTGATCATGCCGACCAGCCTGGTCGGCCTGCGGGCCCGCGCCGAGCCCGCAGGCTGGCCGTCGTACCTTCGGGCTGGCCCGACCTGTCCGTGTCCATCTCGGCGGCGATGATCCAGGCCGCCGGATCCGCAGTCCAGCACCGTCGCCGCTGTGGGCCGGGTGGGCGGGGGGCTCTAGTGTCGGGGCCACTGCCGACCGCAATCGTGCCCGCGCGCCGACGGGGACCCCGGTTCCCCGCCGCCACGGGTGCAGGAAGAAGGCCATGCGCCCCGCCGCCGCCGTCCCGTCCGCCGCCCTGGCCCTCGTCCTCCTCGCCGGGTGCACCGGCGGGGACGCCTCCGACGATCCAGCCGCCGAGGGCTCGGACGACGTCGCAGCGGCGGTCACCGCGGCGCCCGACGCGCCACGGACCCTGGTCACCGACGCCGACCCGGTCGCCTCCGCCGTCTCGACCAGCCGGGCGCTGTTCCGCAGCTCGCCCGTCGTCGTCCTCGCCGACGCGGACGACACCGCCGCGCAGCTGCTCGGCGCCTCGGCCGCGGTCGGCCTGGGCGTGCCGCTGCTCCTCGACGACGGGACCGGTGCCGACGACGTCCTCGCTCCGGAGCTGGACCGGCTCGGTGCCGAGACGGTGCTCGCCGTCGGCGACGCCTCGGTGGAGGGCGTCGACGACCTGCGCTCCGTGCCCGCTGACCCGGACGCCGTGGGCGAGGTGACGGGGCTGGACCTGGCGGGCGCCGAGCCGGTCGCCGCCGACGGCCGGGTCGCCGCCGTCGCCGCCCTGGACCCGGAGTCGATCGCCGCGCTGGAGCCGGCCGCCGAGGAGCCGGGGGCGGAGGAGCAGGCGGACGGCTCGGCCGCCCCCTCGTCGTCCTCGGCTGCGGCGTCGTCCTCCGCGGCGTCGTCCTCAGCGGCGTCGTCCTCCGCGGCGTCGTCCTCCGCGGCCGAGGAGACCGAGCTGCCCGACCCGCTGCCGGAGTTCGGCCGCGGTGAGCCGTTGGCGGACACCCTGGTGCTGACCAGCGGCGGCGCCGATGCCCTCGCCGGGGTCGCCACGGCACGGGCGGCCGGGACCGAGGTCCAGGTGCTCGAGGGCACCGACCCGCGGTCGTCGGCCGAGCTGGTCGACCGGCTGGCGGCCGAGCCGTCGGTCGTCGTCCTGGGCGCCGACCTCGGCGCCGAGCCGGGGCTGGAGTGGAAGCTGGACACCGCGGCCAGCGGCAGCCAGCTGCCCGGCGGCGGGCAGCTGCTGTTCCCGGAGCACACCCTCATCGCCCTCTACGGCATCCCGGGCAGCGGCGCGCTCGGTCTGCTGGGCGAGCAGGACCTGCCCGGCGCGATCGAGCGGGCGAAGCAGTACGCCGACGAGTACCGGCCGCTGGTCGACACCACCGTCGTGCCGACCTTCGAGATCATCGCCACGGTCGCCTCGGCGAGCGCCGGGCCGGACGGCAACTACTCCGCGGAGCAGGACGTCGAGACGCTGCGCCCGTGGGTCGAGGCCGCCGGTGAGGCGGGGCTCTACGTCGTGCTGGACCTGCAGCCGGGCCGCACCGACTTCCTCACCCAGGCCAAGCAGTACCAGCCGCTGCTGGAGCTGCCCTACGTCGGCCTGGCGCTGGACCCGGAGTGGCGGCTGGAGCCGAACGAGGTGCACCTGCGCCAGATCGGCCAGGTCGGCATCGACGAGGTCAACCAGGTCGTCACCTGGCTGGCCGACCTGACCCGGGAGAACGCGCTGCCGCAGAAGCTGCTGGTGCTGCACCAGTTCCAGGTGCGCATGATCATCGACCGGGAGCGGCTGGACACCTCCCGCGACGAGCTGGCGATCCTGGTGCACGTCGACGGGCAGGGCTCCCAGCCGGCCAAGCAGGACACCTGGGAGGTGCTGCACCGCAACGCCCCGGAGCCGCTCTACTGGGGCTGGAAGAACTTCATCGACGAGGACGTCCCGATGATCTCCCCCCGGGAGACCATCGAGCAGGTGCACCCGACGCCGGAGCTGGTCACCTACCAGTAGCGGTCGGCCCCTTGGTTCTGTCGGTGCTCCCCGGCAGGATCAGCCGCGAGCGTCCGACGAGGGCAGGAGCGGTGCGATGACCGGTGTGGTGGCCGAACAGACCAGCGCGGAGCAGGCGGCCGAACTCGAGCCACGCCTGGCCGAGCACCGCCGCGAGCTGACCGGGTACTGCTACCGGATGCTGGGCTCGTCCTTCGACGCCGAGGACGCGGTGCAGGAGACGATGGTCCGCGCCTGGCGCTCCCTGGACCGTCTCCAGGGGGCCGGCGCGCTGCGGTCCTGGCTCTACCGGATCGCCACCAACGTCTGCCTCGACGCCCTCGACGGGCGCAAGCGGCGCGCGCTGCCGGTCGACCTGTCCGGCGGTGAGCCGAGCCCGCCGGTGGTGGAGTCACTGGCCGGCGTGCTGCCCGACGGGGCGTGGATCCAGCCCGCGCTGGACCGCCAGGTGCTGCCGACCGGTGCCGACCCGGCCGAGCTCGCCGTGCAGCGGGAGTCGGTCAAGCTGGCGTTCATCGCCGCGCTGCAACACCTGCCGCCGAAGCAGCGGGCGGTGCTGATCCTGCGCGACGTGCTGCGCTGGCGGGCCGACGAGGTCGCCGGGCTGCTGGAGACGTCGGTCGCGGCGGCGAACAGCGCGCTGCAGCGGGCGCGGGCCACGCTCGCCGCGCACCGAGCCGCCGAGGAGCCCCCTGCTCCGGAGGTCGCCGCCGAGCACACCGAGCTGCTGGCCCGCTACCTCGACGCGTTCGAGCGCTACGACGTCGAGGCGCTGGTGGCGCTGCTGCACGAGGACGCGGTGATGGACATGCCGCCGTACGCCATGTGGCTGCGCGGCTCCGCCGACATCGCCACCTGGTACCTCGGCCCCGGCCACGGCTGCCGGGGTTCGCACGTGGTGCCGCTGGAGATGAACGGCAACCCGGCCTTCGCCCAGTGGCGGCCCAGCGGCCCGGGTGGGTCGTTCGAGCCGTGGGCGGTGCACGCCCTGGAGTTCCGGGACGGCCTGGTCGTGCGGACGACGGCGTTCCTCGGGCCGCGGTTGTTCGAGCTCTTCGGCCTGCCGCGGAACCCGGTGCCGGCCGGTCGATGAGTCGGCCGGCCGGCCGGGGTCGGTAGGGGGCTCGACCCTCCCGTGCGCCGTGGTCTGCTCGCTGGACGGCCGCACCACCCGGCGGCGCGGGTGGTGCGGCGCCTCAGCGCTGGGCAGGGACCAGCTCGTCCTCGGCGCCCGTCGAGGCACCCCGGCGCTCGAGGGCCGCGCCCTCGATGTCGACGTCGGGCAGGGCGCGGTCCAGCCAGCGCGGCAGGTACCAGGCGCGGCGGCCCAGCAGCGTCATCACCGCCGGCACGATGGCCATGCGCACGACGAAGGCGTCCACCAGCACGCCGAACGCGAGGGCGAAACCGATGCTCTTGATGGTCGCGTCGTGGCCGAGGATGAAGCCGCCGAACACCGAACCCATGATCAGTGCCGCAGCGGTCACCACCCGGGCCCCGTGGCGGAAGCCACCGATGACCGCCTCGCGCGGCTCCGCGCCGTGCACGTGCTCCTCCCGCATCCGGCTGACCAGGAAGACCTCGTAGTCCATGGCCAGCCCGAACAGCAGGCCGATGAGCAGGATCGGCAGGAAGCTCAGCACCGGGCCGGTCTGCTCGACGCCGAGCAGGTCGGCCAGCCAGCCCCACTGGAACACCGCCACCAGGGCGCCGAAGGTGGCGGCCAGGCTGAGCAGGAAGCCCAGCGTCGCCTTGATCGGCACCAGGATCGACCGGAAGGCGAGCATCAGCAGCAGAAACGCCAGCCCGACGACGACGGCGAGGAACACCGGGAGCGCGGCGGCGAGCTTCTCGGAGATGTCGATGCCCAGCGCCGTGTTGCCGGTGACCGCGAGCTCCGCGCCGGTGCGCGCGGTGAGGTCGGCGCGCAGGTCGCGGATGTCGCCGACGAGGTCCTCTGTCCCGGCCGTGGACGGTCCCTCGTCGGGGATGACCGAGAGGATCGCGGTGTCGCCGCTCGGGTTCGGGGTCGGCGGTGCCACGACGGCGACGCCGTCCAGCTCACCGACGGCGGCAGCCGTCTCGGCGAACGCGGCCTGCGGGTCCTCGGCACCGGTCGCGTCGACGACCACGGTCAGCGGGCCGTTGAAGCCCGGGCCGAAGCCCTCGGCGAGCAGGTCGTAGGCCTGGCGCTGGGTGGTCCCCGTACCGAGGTCGCCGTCGGTGGGCACCCCCAGGCGCAGGTCCAGGGCCGGCAGCGCGATGACACCGAGCCCCACCACGGCGGCCAGCAGGACCGCGACCGGGCGCCGGGTCACCGTGCGGGCCCAGCGGGTGCCGGCCGAGTCGCCGGCAGCCAGCGCCGTCTGCCGGCGGCGCAGCCCCGGGACCGCCCAGCGGTTGAACCCCTCCCCGGCGAACCCGAGCAGGGCGGGCACGAGGGTGAGGGCGACCAGGACGGCGACGCCGACCATGCCGGCGGCGACGAGGCCCATCGTGGTGAGGAACGGGATGCCGACGACGGTCAGCCCGGCGAGGGCGATCATGACCGTCAGGCCGGCGAAGACGACCGCGCTCCCCGCGGTGCCGACCGCCCGGCCGGCGGACTCCCGTGCCGGCACGCCGGTGGCGAGCTGCTCCTTGTGCCGGATGCTGATGAACAGCGCGTAGTCGATGCCCACGGCCAGACCGATCATCAGGCCGAGCGTCGGCGTGGTGGCGGTCAGGTCGACGACGGCGGAGAGCGCGAGCACGCCGGCCATGCCCGCGCCGACCCCGATCAGCGCGGTGAGCAGCGGGAGGCCGGCAGCCAGCAGCGAGCCGAAGGTGACGGCGAGGACGACGAGGGCGACCAGGACGCCGATCGCCTCTGCCGCGCCCTGCTCCGGGATCGCCTGGGTGGCCTCGCCGCCGAACTCGACCTGCAGGCCGGCGTCCTCGGGGGCCTCGGCGACGTCGAGCAGCTGGGCCCGCGCGTCGTCGGTGATCTCGTCGACCTGCACGCCGTAGGTGACGGTGGCGTAGGCGATCGAGCCGTCGGGGGAGACGCCCTGGGTCCGGAACGGGTCGCTGACCGCGGCCACCTGCTCGGCGTCGGCCGCCTCGGCGACCGCCTGCTGGATGGCGGCGGTGAGCTGCGGGTCGGTCACCGCGCCCCCCTCGGGGGCGGCGAACACGATGCGGGCGGTGGCTCCGCCGGCCCCGCCGCCGGGGAAACGCTCCTGGAGCGTCTCCAGCGCGGTGACCGACTCGACGCCCGGGATGGTCAGCTGCGCGTCGGCGTCGCGGCTGAAGGCGCCGGCCAGGCCCCCGAGCACGGCGAGCGCGAGGACCCAGGCGCCGAGGACGGTCCAGCGGCGGTGGAAGGCCCAGCGTCCGAGACGGTGGAGGAGGACGGCCACGGGTGCGCTCCAGGGGTTCGGGGGTCGACGCCGGGTGGCTCGGGTGTGCCACCTAGCCGTTCGGCAGGGAGACTACTAGCCGATCGGCTAGGTAAGGCATGAGTCCGATCACGTGGCCGGGAACTAGGCTGTGCTGGTGACGAGCGCGGGATCCCCGGGGAGTGTGACCGCCGAGGGCCGGTCGGCCGGTGCGCAACGGGTGCTCGACGCCGCGCTCGAGCTGTTCAGCGAGCACGGGTTCGAGGGGACCAGCCTCCAGGACATCGCTACTCGGCTGGGGGTCACCAAGGCGGCCGTCTACTACCACTTCCACACCAAGGACGAGATCCTGCTGGCTCTGGTGGAGCCGGCCTTCGAGGAGCTGTTCGCGCTGGCGGAGTCCGGCCTGCACGCCCAGCGCGGGCAGGGGGTGCAGATCGCCCGGTACGTGGACTACCTGCTGCGGCACCGCCGGGTCGCCGCGTACCTGACGCGGGACGCCACCGCGATGAGCCGTCCCGCCATGCTGGAGAAGGGGGCCCGGTTGCGCGGGCGGGTCGAGGCGATGCTGCTCGGGGGCGACGGGGACGCACTCGGGACGGTCTGGGGCGCGGCGACGCTGCAGGCGCTGGCCGGGGCGCTCATGGCTGCGCCACCGGAGGCGTCCGACGAGTGGCTGCGCGAGGAGCTCGCCGAGCTGGGCGCGCACCTGTCCGCCGGGTACCGGAAGGCCGTCCGTCGCCGTGACCGGTCGCGGAGCGAGGCTCCCTGAGCGGTCGTGGAGCGGGTGACCGGGATCGAACCGGCATGGCCAGCTTGGAAGGCTGGGGCTCTGCCATTGAGCTACACCCGCAGTGCACCTCGCGGTGCCCGCACAGGGTACCGGGTGGCCGGGGTGCCTACACTCAGGCGGCCACGGGGTGTGGCGCAGCTTGGTAGCGCACCCGCTTTGGGAGCGGGGGGCCGTGGGTTCAAATCCCGCCACCCCGACCGCCCGACGACGTCTCTAGACTCGGGGGAGTTGCGGCGCCGCCGGCGCCGCCCACCCGCCTGTCCCCATCACGAGGAGCGCTGCGCTGTGAAGAGCACCATCGAGAACCTGGGCCCGACCCGGGTCCGGCTCGCGATCGAGGTGCCGTGGAGCGACCTCGACCACGCCTTCGGCGAGGTCTACAAGGAGCTGCGCAACCAGGTCCGCATCCCCGGGTTCCGCCCGGGCAAGGTGCCCAACCGCGTGATCGACCAGCGGATCGGCCGTCCCGTCGTGCTGGAGCAGGTCGTCCAGCACGCCGTCCCGGAGGTCTACTCCGAGGCGATCCGGGAGAGCCAGATCCGCGTCATCGCCCAGCCCGAGGTCGAGGTCACCCGCCTCGAGGACGGCGAGCTGCTGGCCTTCACCGCCGAGGTGGACGTCGCCCCCGAGCTGGAGCTGCCCGCCCTGGACTCCCTCGCCGTCACCGTCGACGACGTCGAGGTCACCGACGAGGAGATCGAGCAGCAGATCTCCGTCATGCGCGAGCGGTTCGCCACCCTCACCGGTGTCGAGCGGGCCGCCGAGGACGGCGACTACGTCTCCATCGACCTCGAGGCGAAGCTGAACGGCGAGGTGCTCGAGGACGGCAGCACCACCGGCATGTCCTACGAGGTCGGCTCCGGCAACCTGATGAACGGCCTGGACGAGGCCGTCCGCGGGCTCTCCGCCGACGAGAGCGCCACCTTCACCACCCCGCTGCTCAACGGCCCGGACGCCGGCCAGGAGGCCGAGGTCACCGTCACGGTGCGCTCGGTCAAGGCCAAGGAGCTGCCGGAGCTGGACGACGAGTTCGCCTCGATCGCCAGCGAGTTCGACACCCTGGCCGAGCTGCAGGACGACGTCCGCACCCGGCTGAAGCGCACCAAGGTCCTGCAGCAGGGCGCCCAGGCCCGCGACAAGCTGGTCGAGCACCTGATCGAGTCCACCGAGGTCCCGGTGCCGGAGAAGCTGGTCGAGCAGGAGCTGGCCTTCCGTGCCCAGTCGATGGAGCGCGAGCTGCTCCAGGCCGGCATGGACTGGGACGCCTACTTCTCCGCCGCCGGCATCGAGGGCGGCCGCGAGGCCTACGACGCCGAGATGCGCGAGAACGTCGAGAAGGCCGTCAAGACCCAGTTCCTGCTGGACTCGATCGCCGACGCCCGTGAGGTCACCGTCGACAACGAGGACCTGTCGGCGCAGATCATGGCCCAGGCCCAGCGCAACCGGATGAGCCCGGAGCAGTACGCGCAGCAGCTGCAGCAGGGCAACAACATCGCCGAGTTCGTCGCCGACGTGCGCCGCACCAAGGCGCTGGCCCAGCTGCTCGAGCAGACCACGATCACCGACGCGTCGGGCAACGTGGTCGACCTCGAGGCGCTGCGCCCGACGACGGTGGCCGCCGGCGAGGCCGACACCACCGAGGCCGACACCACCGAGGCCGACACCGCCGAGGCCGACACCGCCGAGGCCGACGCCACCGACGACGAGGCTGCCGCCAAGGCCTGACCTCCACCGGTCGCCCAGCGCCGCCCGCACCCGCCCCGGGTGCGGGCGGCGCTGTCGTTCCCGCCGGGTCTGCTGCGCCCACGGCGAACACCGGCCCGGACCGGGAGGAAGGCGTCGGGGGTGCGCGTTAGGGTCGACGTGACACCGAGGCGGTCACCGCGTGACCACCGCCCGACACCCGTCGGCGGGGGCCGCGACCGCACCGAGACCACCGACCCACCCGTTCCACGAGCCCGACTGCACCGCAGTCCTACGGAGGTCACCGCACCCGTGAGCACCACAGACCCGAACCTGGCGAGCATGCCGCTGCTGCGTGCGGCCGCCGGGGGGATGAACCTCAACGACTCGGTCTACGAGCGCCTGCTGCGTGAGCGGATCATCTTCCTGGGCAGCCAGGTCGACGACGTGATCGCCAACCAGCTCGCCGCGCAGATGCTGCTGCTCTCCGCCGAGGACCCCACCCGCGACATCCACCTGTACATCAACTCGCCCGGTGGCTCGGTGACCGCCGGCATGGCGATCTTCGACACGATGCAGTTCATCGACTGTGACGTCGCCACCTACGCGATGGGCCTGGCCGCCTCGATGGGCCAGTTCCTTCTGACCGCGGGCACCAAGGGCAAGCGCTACTCGCTGCCGCACACGCGGATCCTGATGCACCAGCCCTCCGCCGGCGTCGGTGGCACCGCCTCCGACATCGCCATCCAGGCCGAGCTGTTCCGCAACACGAAGAAGCAGCTCAACGAGCTGCAGGCGCAGTTCACCGGGCAGACGGTCGAGCAGATCGAGAAGGACTCCGACCGCGACCGCTGGTTCACCGCGCAGGAGGCCCTCGAGTACGGCTTCGTCGACCACGTGGTGACCCGGGCCGCCAGCACCACGCAGACCGACAACCCGGTCACCGAGAACTGAACGGTCGGAGGACTGACATGAGCGACTTCCAGATGCCTTCGAGCCGGTACATCCTGCCCTCCTTCGTGGAGCGCACGAGCTACGGCATGAAGGAGAGCAACCCGTACAACAAGCTCTTCGAGGAGCGCATCATCTTCCTCGGGGTGCAGGTCGACGACGCGTCGGCGAACGACGTCATGGCCCAGCTGATCACGCTGGAGTCCAACGACCCCGACCGCGACATCACCATGTACATCAACTCGCCCGGTGGCTCGTTCACCGCGCTGACGGCGATCTACGACACGATGATGTTCGTCCGGCCCGACATCCAGACCGTCTGCATGGGCCAGGCCGCCTCCGCGGCCGCCGTCCTGCTCGCGGCCGGGACGCCGGGCAAGCGCCTGGCGCTGCCCTACTCCCGGGTGCTGATCCACCAGCCCTCCGGCGAGGCCGGCGGTCAGGTCACCGACCTGGAGATCCACGCCGCCGAGATCGAGCGGGTGCGGACCCAGATGGAGCAGATCCTGGCCCGGCACACCGGCCAGACCCAGGACCAGGTCCGCAAGGACATCGACCGGGACAAGATCCTCACGGCCGAGCAGGCCAAGGAGTACGGGATCGTGGACCAGGTCATCGCCAGCCGGAAGCTCAACGCGCTGCCGGCCTGATCGATCCGATCGGGGCGGGCCGGGGCCGCGCGTGTCGCGTCCCCGGCCCGTACCGTTCACCCAACCCGTGAGTCCGCTGGCGGCCTCACGGGGGAGCCGGGGCGGGTGTGGCGTAGCGGACGACCCGGGTGCGTTCCTCCTCCGGAACGTCACCCCAGCCGGGTAGGTTCAGCGAACGCCCGATCCCCGGTCCGCACCGTTCGGTCCGCACCGCAGGGACATGCAGGGCGCCCACCACATCGGGCGTCGACAGGGCACGACAACGCGTATCGGGGCAGCCACAGTGCCGTCCCACTCGAGGTGGAGGTCAGCCAGGTGGCACGTATCGGTGAGAGCGGCGACCTGCTCAAGTGCTCGTTCTGCGGGAAGAGCCAGAAGCAGGTCAAGAAGCTCATCGCTGGCCCCGGGGTCTACATCTGCGACGAGTGCATCGACCTCTGCAACGAGATCATCGAGGAGGAGCTCTCGGAGTCGTCGGACCTGAAGTTCGACGAGCTGCCGAAGCCCAAGGAGATCCACGACTTCCTCGAGCAGTACGTCATCGGCCAGGACAAGGCCAAGCGCACGCTGGCCGTGGCCGTCTACAACCACTACAAGCGCGTGCAGGCCGGTGGCGCGGGCACCCGCGACGACTCGGTCGAGCTGGCCAAGTCCAACATCCTGCTGATGGGCCCCACCGGGTGTGGCAAGACGCACCTGGCGCAGACCCTGGCCCGGATGCTCAACGTCCCCTTCGCGATCGCCGACGCCACCGCGCTGACCGAGGCCGGCTACGTCGGTGAGGACGTCGAGAACATCCTGCTGAAGCTGATCCAGGCGGCCGACTACGACGTCAAGCGCGCCGAGACCGGGATCATCTACATCGACGAGGTCGACAAGATCGCCCGCAAGAGCGAGAACCCGTCGATCACCCGCGACGTCTCCGGCGAGGGCGTGCAGCAGGCGCTGCTGAAGATCCTCGAGGGGACGACGGCGTCGGTGCCGCCGCAGGGTGGGCGCAAGCACCCGCACCAGGAGTTCATCCAGATCGACACCACCAACGTGCTGTTCATCGTGGGTGGCGCGTTCGCCGGGCTGGACCAGGTCATCGAGGCCCGCACCGGCAAGCAGGGCATCGGCTTCGGCGCCGAGGTCCGCGGCAAGGCCGAGATCGAGGAGGCCAACGCCTTCGCACAGGTCATGCCCGAGGACCTGATGAAGTTCGGGATGATCCCCGAGTTCATCGGCCGGCTCCCGGTGATCACCAGCGTGCAGAAGCTCGACCGTGAGGCCCTGATCAACATCCTCACCGAGCCGAAGAACGCCCTGGTGCGCCAGTACCGGCGGCTGTTCGAGCTCGACGGGGTGGAGCTGGAGTTCACCGACGACGCCCTCGAGGCGATCGCCGACCAGGCGATCCTGCGAGGCACCGGCGCGCGTGGGCTTCGGGCGATCATGGAGGAGGTCCTCCAGTCGGTCATGTACGACGTCCCCAGCCGGGAGGACGTCGCCACCGTCGTCGTCACCAAGGATGTCGTGCTGGAGCACGTGAACCCGACGATCGTGCCCCGCAAGCCCAGCCGCGCCCCCCGCGAGAAGAGCGCCTGACCCGCCGCCGGCCCCGGCCGGCCCCGAGCACGTGCGCAGAGGCCGGGTTCCCGCATCGGGAACCCGGCCTCTGCGCACGTTCTGAGGTCCCGTCCACAGATCGGGCGACCGCCTGCCCGTCCGGCTCACGAGGTCGCACGCTCATCCGGTGACGTGGGACGTCGAGGCGGTCGTGGGACCGCTGGGGTGGGCGACCCGCGAGGAGCTGGTCCGCCGGGTCCACCGCGGGACCGTGGACGCGTGGGTGGCCGCAGGGAAGCTGGTCCGCCTGGAGCCGGGCGTGTTCGCCACGCCGACGGCCGCAGGGCACTGGCGAACCCGGGTGGCGGCCGCAGCGCTCACCCGGCGGGCCGTGGTCAGCCACGCCTCGGCCCTCGCGCTCTGGGACCTGGTGCCCCCGCCCCCGGGACCGGTGCACCTCACCGTCGAGGGCACCCGCAGCGGCCGCGGGTCGGCCGGCGTCCGGGTGCACCGCGGGAGCGGTCTGCCCGATGCGGTCCGCCGGGTCCACGGCATCCCGGTCGCCTGCGCGGAGCGGGCGGTCATCGACACCTGGGGCGCGCCGGGGCCGGTACGGCGGGCAGTGGTCCGCGCCGCGGCGATCGACGCCGTCCGCCGGCGACTGTGCCGGCCGGAGGACCTGGCGTGGGAGCTGGCCCGGCGCCCACGACTGCGCGACCGCGCCGAGCTCGCGCACCTGATCGCACTCCTGCGTCAGGGCTGCCGCAGCGAGCTGGAGGTCTGGGGCTGCCTGCGCGTCCTGCAGCAGCCGGGCATGCCCGCCTTCACCCAGCAGCGGCTCGTCGTCGTGGCGGGGGAGCGGTTCCTGCTCGACGCGGCCTACGAGGAGGCCATGCTCGCTGTCGAGCTCGACGGTGCCGCGTGGCACGGGTCCCGGCGCCAGCGGGAGCGGGACATCCGTCGCGACGCGCTGGTCGCGACCCTGGGGTGGCAGACGCTGCGGTACGGCTACGCCCGCCTGACCACCGAGCCGGAGGCCTGCCAGCAGAACATCCTCGCGACCTACCAGACGCGGCTACGGCTGCTCGGTGGGCGCTGAGGCCGGGTTCCCGCCCTCAGGACCCGGCCTCAGCGCACGTCGTCAGGCGTCCGGGAGTTCCGCGAGGACGACGTCGACGCGCAGCGAGTCCCCGCCGGCGACGATCGACAGCTCCGTGATCCGGCCGGCGTCGGCGAGGTCGGCCCGCGCCGCCTCGATCGCGGCGACCCGGGCCGCGGGCGCGGTCACCGTCGTCGTCGCGACGTCGGCGCGCATCGAGGCCTTCGCGTCGGACTTCGCCTTCCGGACGGCAGACAGCACCTCCGCCGCCGCGGTGACCACGGCCGGGTCACCGCCGGTCGGCAGCTCCGGCGCGGCCGGCCACAGCGCGCGGTGCACCGAGCCGGTCTGCCACCAGGACCAGACCTCCTCGGTGACGAACGGCAGTACCGGCGCGAACAGCCGCAGCTGGACCGACAGCGCGATCGCCAGCGTGGCCTGCGCGGACACCGCGGCGTCCCCGGTTCCGTAGGCGCGGGACTTCACCAGCTCCACGTAGTCGTCGCAGAACGACCAGAAGAACGCCTCGGTGACCTCGAGGGCCCGGGTGTAGTTGTAGGCCTCCATCGCCGCGGAGGCCTCGTCGACCACCGCCGCCAGCGCGGCCAGCAGCCCGCGGTCGATCGGCTCGGTGACCTGCTCGGCGGTGAGCGCCGTGGAGGCACCCAGGCCCAGCACGAACTTGCCGACGTTGAGCAGCTTCATGGCCAGCCGGCGGCCGACCTTCATCTGCGCCTCGTCGAACGGGGAGTCGGCACCCGGCCGCGCCCCGGCGGCACGCCAGCGCACCGCGTCGGTCCCGTAGCGCTCCAGCACGTCGATCGGGGTGGTGGCGTTCCCCTTGGACTTCGACATCTTCTTGCGGTCGGGGTCGACCACGAAGCCGGAGATGGTGGCGTGCGTCCACGGCACCGTGCCGTGCTCGTAGTGCGCGCGGACGACGGTGGAGAAGAGCCAGGTCCGGATGATGTCGTGTGCCTGCGGCCGCTGGTCCATCGGGAAGACGTGCGCGAAGAGCTCCGGGTCGGTGTCCCAGCCCGAGGCGACCTGCGGCGACAGCGACGAGGTGGCCCAGGTGTCCATCACGTCGGGGTCGGCCATGAAGCCGCCGGGCTTGCCGCGCTGGTCCTCGGTGAAGCCCTCGGGGACGTCGGAGGAGGGGTCGACCGGCAGCGCGGACTCCGGCGCCAGGATCGGGGCGGAGTAGTCCGGCTCGCCCTCGTCGTCCAGGCGGTACCAGACCGGGAACGGCACGCCGAAGAACCGCTGCCGGCTGATCAGCCAGTCACCGTTGAGGCCCTCGACCCAGTTCTCGTAGCGGTGCCGCATGTGCTCGGGCACCCACTGGATCTCCCGGCCGCGGGCGATGAGCGCCTCGCGCAGGTCGGCGTCCCGGCCGCCGTTGCGGATGTACCACTGCCGCGTGGTGACGATCTCCAGCGGGCGCTCGCCCTTCTCGAAGAACTTCACCGGGTGGGTGATCGGCTTCGGGTCGCCGACCAGGTCGCCGGACTCGCGCAGCAGCTCCACGACCCGCTGCTGCGCGCTGAAGGCGGTCTTGCCGGCCAGCTCGGCGTAGACGTCGGCGGGGACGTCGGCCGGCGGCTCGGCGACGAAGCGGCCGTCCCAGCCGATGACGGCGCGGGTGGGCAGCTGGAGCTCGCGCCACCAGGTGACGTCGTTGAGGTCGCCGAAGGTGCAGATCATCGCGATGCCCGAGCCCTTGTCCGGCTCGGCGAGTCGGTGGGCGACCACCGGCACCTCGACGCCGAACAGCGGCGTCGTCACCGTCTTGCCGAACAGCGGCTGGTACCGCTCGTCGTCGGGGTGGGCGACCAGCGCGACGCACGCCGGCAGCAGCTCGGGGCGGGTGGTCTCGATGAAGACCGGGTCACCGGACGGCCCGGTGAAGCCGATGCGGTGGTAGGCGCCGGGGCGCTCCCGGTCCTCCAGCTCGGCCTGCGCGACCGCGGTGCGGAAGGTGACGTCCCAGAGGGTCGGCGCCTCCTGGGCGTAGGCCTCACCGCGGGCGAGGTTGTGCAGGAACATCCGCTGCGCGGTGGCCCGGGAGGTCTCGGAGATCGTCCGGTACACGTTCGACCAGTCGACCGACAGGCCCACCCGCCGCCACAGCTTGGCGAACTCCTCCTCGTCCTCGGCCGTCAGCCGCTCGCAGAGCTCGACGAAGTTGCGCCGGGAGATCGGCTGCTGGTCCTTGCCGGGCTTGGCCGGGGGCTCGAACGCCGGGTCGTAGGGGAGCGAGGGGTCGCAGCGGACGCCGTAGTAGTTCTGCACCCGCCGCTCGGTCGGCAGGCCGTTGTCGTCCCAGCCCATCGGGTAGAAGACGTGCTTGCCGCGCATCCGCTGGTACCGGGCGACGATGTCGGTGTGCGTGTAGCTGAACACGTGCCCGACGTGCAGTGAGCCGCTGGCCGTCGGCGGCGGGGTGTCGATGGCGTACGTCTGCGCGCGGGGGGCGGCGAGCGCGGCGGCCCGGTCGAAGGCGTAGGTGTCGCCCTCGGCCCAGCGGGCGACCCACTTCGCCTCGAGTCCCTCCAGGGTGGGCTTGTCGGGTACACCGACGGTCGCTCCCGGAGCGGTGCTGTCCAGGGCTGAGGTGTCGGCTGCCATGACTGGCATCCTAAGAGCGATGAGCACCTCCATTTCCCCAGGGCAGGCGGCCGGGGACCCAGAGCTGGCCCGGGTCGAGCAGGCGCTGCTGGCGCGCTGGCCGGAGAACCGGCTCGAGCCGTCGCTGACCCGCATCACCGCGCTGGTCGACCTGCTCGGTTCGCCGCACCGCGCGTTCCCGGTCGTCCAGGTCACCGGCACCAACGGCAAGACGACGACGGCGCGGATGGTCGACGAGCTGCTGCGCGGCTTCGGCCTGCGCGTGGGCCGGTTCACCAGCCCGCACCTGGAGACGGTGCGCGAGCGGATCGTCATCGACGGGGAGCCGATCAGCGCCGAGCGCTTCGTCGAGGTGTACGACGACATCGCGCCCTACGTGCAGATGGTCGACGCCGGCGGGGACGTGCCGATGTCGTTCTTCGAGGTGACGGTCGCCCTGGCCTACGCCGCGTTCGCCGAGACCCCGGTCGACGTCGCCGTCGTCGAGGTGGGCATGGGTGGCACCTGGGACGCCACGAACGTCGTCGACGCGCGGGTCGCCGTCGTCACGCCGGTCTCCCTGGACCACGCCGAGTACCTGGGCCCCGACGTCGCCACGATCGCCACGGAGAAGTCCGGGATCATCAAGGCCGACTCGGTCGCGGTGCTGGCCCACCAGCCGGCCGGTGCCCTGGAGGCCCTGGTCCGCCGGGCGATCGAGGTCGAGGCCACCGTCGCCCGCGAGGGCACCGAGTTCGGCGTGCTGGAGCGGCGGGTGGCCGTCGGTGGGCAGCAGGTGCGCCTGCAGGGCCTCGGCGGGGAGTACGACGAGGTGTTCCTGCCGTTGTTCGGGGCGCACCAGGCGCAGAACGCCGCCGTGGCGTTGGCCGCGGTCGAGGCGTTCCTGGGTGCCGGTGCGGCCAGCGGACCCATCGCCCAGGACGTCGTCCGCGAGGCCTTCGCCGGCGTGCGGTCGCCGGGCCGGCTCGAGCGCGTGCGCACCTCGCCGACCGTGCTCATCGACGCCGCGCACAACCCGGCGGGGATGGCCGCGACGGCCGACGCGGTGCGCGAGTCCTTCGACTTCACCCGGCTGGTCGGCGTGGTCGGGTGCGTCGTCGGCAAGGACGTGAGCGGGATCCTCGAGGCGCTCGAGCCGCTGTGCGCCGAGCTGGTCGTCACCCAGAACAGCTCCGCCCGCGCCATGCCCGCCGACGAGCTGGGGGCGCTGGCCGTCGACGTCTTCGGCGCCGACCGGGTCAGCGTCCACCCGCGGCTGACCGAGGCGCTCGAGTCGGCGATCGAACTCGCCGAGGCCGGGCCGGACGACGCGCTGGGCGGCTCCGGCGTGCTGGTCACCGGCAGCGTGATCACCGCCGGTGAGGCCCGCACGCTGCTCGCCGGCCGGCGGGCATGACCGCTCCCGATCCGGTTCGCGCGGGGAAGGCGCTGGGCGGCGCGGCCGCGGCGATCCTGTTCCTGGAGGGGATCGCGGTGCTGTTCGTGCCGCGCGCGTTCGCGCCCACCGAGGGTGGGCTCTCCGGCGTCGGCCTGTGGTCGGTGCTGGCTCTCGCGCTGGTGCTGGTCCTCGCCAGCGGGCTGCAGCGTCGTCCGCAGGGGCTGCTGATCGGCACCGTGCTGCAGGTGCCGCTGCTGCTGACCGGGCTGCTCGGGGGCGCGATGTGGTTCGTCGGCGGGGTCTTCCTGCTCATCTGGCTCTACCTGCTGCAGATCCGCAAGGAGCTGCTGGGCACCGCGTTCGGTCCGCCGCCGGCCGGCTGAGCTCACCCGATCGGGCGAGTGGCCGCACGCTCGACGCGAGAAGTGCGCGAAGCTCGCCGTGACCAACGGTGCAGAGGTGATCACGCTCTGCTGAAACACCGCTGGGGACGGGGGAGAGGTCATGGCAGACCACAGGAGTTGCTGCGGGGGCAGCCACGACGTGCCCGGGCGCAAGGCGCGACGCAGCACCACGGACGAGCCGGTGATCGGCCCGGCCGGGCCGATCAGCACGACGATCGTCGACTACGCCGCGCGCGTCCGCTTCCGGCTGCCCGAGGACGCCGTCGAGCGCCGGGCCCAGCAGCTGCACGCCCGCAACAGCTACGACTGCTGGAACGGGCTCAGCGAGAAGGACCAGGAGCTGTGGCGGCACATGGCCCGGATGGACCTCGCCGGCTGAGACCTCGCCGGCTGAGACCTTGCCGGCTGAGGCCTTGCCGGCTGAGACCTGCTCCCGTCACGCCGCCTCGGTGGCGTCGACCCGGTCCTGCACGGCCGCCGCGGTGGTGCCCAGCTCCGCCAGCACTGCCTGGACCAGCGGGTCGCCCACGTCCAGGACGCCGAACAGGACGTCGCCGCTGTCGATGCCACGGCCCCGGGTGGGGCGCAGGCGTCGTCGGGCACCGACCACGTGCCGGAGGGCCTGCTCCAGCGCGCGCTTGCTGCCCTCGGCGAAGGGGAGGTGGCCGCCGCTCTCCCGGCCCGGGTCCAGTGCACCGGGGCCGAACCGTGCCTCCACGGTGGCCCGCACCTGGTCCAGGTCGACGCCGAGCGCGGCCAGTGCCGCCGGGTCGAGCGGATCGGCGGCGGTGGTGACCGCGGTGGTCAGGCGTGCGGGATCGATCCCCGCGGCGGCGAGGGCGTCGGCGCCCCGTCCGCTCCCGGAGCGGACGGCCAGCAGCAGGTGCACCGGTTCGATCCGGTCCGCCCGCAGGTCGCGGGCCTCCTGCTGGGCGCGGACGACGACCTGGCGGGCCTCGTCGGTGAAGCGCTCGAACACGTCAGCGGTCCCTTCTCGAGGTGGCGTGCTTCTTGTGGACGGCCTGCCGGCTGACGCCGAGGGCCTCGGCGATCTGCTGCCACGACCAGCCCCGGTCGCGGGCGCTGGCCACCTGGAGCGTCTCCAGGCGGTCGGCGAGCTCGCGCAGGGCGCGGATGGCGCGCAGCCCGGTCGCCGGGTCGTCGGCCGCGGCGGCCGCGGTGACGTCGGTGGTGGACACGCCTGTCAATTTAGGTTGACGACCGGGGGCTGTCAACCGGAGTTGACGGACGTCGTCCCGTACGCTCCCGCCCGTGTCTGCACCCACCGCTGAGCGCACTCTCGTCCTGGTCAAGCCCGACGGCGTGGCCCGCGGCCTGGTCGGCCAGGTGATCGCCCGGCTCGAGGCCAAGGGCCTGCGCCTGGTCGCCGCCGAGCTGCGCACGCTGACCGCCGAGGTCGCCGAGACCCACTACGCCGAGCACCGCGAGCGGCCGTTCTTCGGCTCGCTGGTGGAGTTCATCACCAGCGCTCCGCTGATGGCCCTGGTCGTCGAGGGCCCGCGGGCCATCGAGGCCTTCCGCGCGCTGGCCGGCGCGACCGACCCGGTCAAGGCCGGCCCCGGCACCATCCGCGGCGACTTCGCCCTCGAGGTCCAGGCGAACATCGTGCACGGCTCGGACTCGCCCGAGTCGGCCGCGCGCGAGATCGCACTGTTCTTCCCCCAGCTGGGCTGACGACCCGCCGGGCCGGCGACGTGCACCCCGGGGGCTGACCCCGGGGTGCGCGGCGATCCGGCGGGGGAGTGGGCGGCTCAGTCCTCCGTGCCGGGCTCCTCGGGGGAGGTCCACGCCAGGTGCCAGTAGGTCAGCAGACCGCTGGTGAACCAGAGCAGGAAGCCGAGGCAGAGCGCCAGTTCGACGTGGTCGGTGAGGGTGACGAGCGTGACCGCTCCCGAGAACGCCGCGAACGTCAGCGCCGCGCTCGGCCACGCCATCGCGTTGTGCGACCGCTCGCCGAGTCGCCGCTGGTGCTCGTCGAGCGACCGCTTGTCCCGGTCGAGGACGCCGCGGATGCCCAGGCTCAGGACCGAGTGCAGCGGGATGAACGAGAGCATGCCGATCGACCAGGCGGCGAAGAACCACGTCGACCACCCCTCACCGGTCCCCGCGGCGGCGAGGGTGGCGGCGATCAGGGCCACGAGCAGTGCCGCTTGGGCGACGACCGCCCGCCGGCGGACCCGTGGGCGTCGGGCCCACGCGTAGCGCTCGTCCTCGAACGTGCGGGCGAGGTGGGTCGGGGTCGGCGACTGTGTCATGACGTCCTCCTGAGGAGTTCCTGGCTGAGCGAGGGCAGGGGCTCGAGGGAGAAGACCGCCTCGACCGGCAGGTCGAAGTAGCGGGCGATGCGCAGCGCCAGAGCCAGGGACGGGCTGTACTCGCCGCGCTCCACGTAGCCGATGGTCTGCGGGTGCACGCCGACGGCCTCCGCCAGTTCCTTCCGGCTCACGCCCCGGTCGGCGCGCAGCACGCCGATGCGGTCGTACACCTTGTCCGCTTCGCTCCGCGGTTGTCGTCCCATGCCACGGAACATAGCATTATTGCTATCTAGCGAGCAATGAATCATGGTCTTCGTCTTGAGTGGCGACGTCCGGGTGCCGACGCGCAGGTCCCGCCGCGCGGGGTCGGCGCGGCCGCCCACCCGCCGGAGGGGGGAGCTGGTGCGCGGTGGCGGCTACCCTGGGCAGGTCATGACTGGTGAGTCCCTGTACCCCCGCCTCGAGCCCCTGCTGGCCCAGGTCCAGAAGCCGATCCAGTACGTCGGCGGTGAGCTCAACGCCCAGGTGAAGCCCTGGGACGACGTCGCCGTCCACTGGGCGCTGATGTACCCCGACGCCTATGAGGTCGGCCTGCCCAACCAGGGCCTCATGATCCTCTACGAGGTGCTCAACGAGCGCGCCGACGCCCTGGCCGAGCGCACCTACGCCGTCTGGCCCGACCTGGCCGCGCTGATGCGCGAGCACGGCGTCGGTCAGTTCACCGTGGACAGCCACCGCGCGGTGCGCGACTTCGACCTGCTGGGCGTCAGCTTCGCCACCGAGCTGGGGTACACCAACCTGCTCGAGGCCCTCGACCTCGCCGGGGTCCCGCTGCACGCGGTCGACCGCGACGAGACCCACCCGGTCGTCGTCGCCGGCGGGCATGCCGCCTTCAACCCCGAGCCGGTCAGCGACTTCGTCGACTGTGCGGTGCTCGGCGACGGCGAGCAGGTCGTCGGTGACATCACCGACGTCGTCGCCGCCTGGAAGGCCCAGGGCCGCCCGGGCGGCCGCGTCGAGCTGCTGGCCCGGCTGGCCCGGGTCGACGGCGTCTACGTGCCCCGCTTCTACGCGGTCACCTACGGCGCCGACGGCACGATCGCCGAGGTGCTGCGCACCCGGGACGACGTCCCGGCGCGGGTCGGCAAGCGCACCGTGATGGACCTGGACGAGTGGCCCTACCCGAAGCAGCCGCTGGTGCCGCTCGCCGAGAGCGTGCACGAGCGGATGAGCGTGGAGATCTTCCGCGGCTGCACCCGGGGCTGCCGGTTCTGCCAGGCGGGCATGATCACCCGCCCGGTTCGTGAGCGGACGATCACCGGCATCGGCTCGATGGTCGACGCCGGGCTGAAGGCCACCGGCTACGAGGAGGTGGGCCTGCTCTCGCTGAGCTCCGCCGACCACTCCGAGATCGGCCAGCTGGCCACCGAGCTCGCCGACCGGTACGAGGGCACCAACACCGGCCTGAGCCTGCCCAGCACCCGGGTCGACGCGTTCAACGTGACCCTGGCCAACGAGCTGTCCCGCAACGGCCGCCGCTCCGGGCTGACCTTCGCCCCCGAGGGCGGCAGCGAGCGGATCCGCCGGGTGATCAACAAGACCGTGTCCAAGGAGGACCTGGTCCGCACGGTCACCACCGCCTACGCCAACGGCTGGCGGCAGGTGAAGCTGTACTTCATGTGCGGTCTGCCCACCGAGACCGACGAGGACGTGCTGGAGATCGCGGAGCTCGCGGTCGAGGTCATCCGGGCCGGCCGCGAGGCCAGCGGCAGCAAGGACATCCGCTGCACGGTCTCCATCGGTGGCTTCGTGCCCAAGCCGCACACGCCCTTCCAGTGGGCGGGGCAGGCCAGCGCCGAGACGATCGACCACCGGCTCAAGGTGCTGCGCGAGGCGATCAACGCCGACCGCCGCATCGGCCGCTCCATCGGCCTGCGCTACCACGACGGCAAGCCCGGCGTGATCGAGGGGCTGCTGTCGCGCGGCGACCGCCGGGTCGGCCGGGTCATCGAGCGGGTCTGGCGCGAGGGCGGCCACTTCGACGGCTGGAGCGAGCACTTCTCCTTCGAACGGTGGACGACGGCCGCGGCCGAGGAGCTCGCCCCGTTCGGCGTCGACCTCGACTGGTACACCACCCGCGAGCGCACCGAGCACGAGGTGCTGCCCTGGGACCACCTGGACTCCGGCCTGGACAAGGAGTGGCTCTGGGAGGACTGGCAGGAGGCGATCTCCGAGGAGGAGGTCGGCGACTGCCGGTGGACCGGCTGCTACGACTGCGGTGTCTGCCCGACGATGGGCACCGAGATCCAGATCGGCCCGACCGGGCGCAGCCTGCTCCCGCTCACGGTCGTCCGGTAGTGGCCCGCCAGCCCGACGGCCCGCCCCCACCGCCGACCGTGCAGAAGCTGCGGCTGCGCTACACCAAGCGCGGGCCGCTGCGCTTCGCCTCCCACCGTGACCTGGCCCGCGCGCTCGAGCGCGCGCTGCGCCGGGCCCAGGTGCCGATGGCGTTCTCCGCGGGGTTCAGCCCGCACCCCAAGATCTCCTACATGGGTGCGGCGCCCACGGGGGCGGCGTCGGAGGCCGAGTACGTGGAGATCGGCCTCTCCCAGCGCCGTGACCCGGAGCAGGTCCGCGCCGCCCTCGACGCGTCGCTGCCCCCCGGCATCGACGTGCTGGAGTGCGTCGAGGCGGGGGAGGGGACCGGTTCCCTCGCCGACCGGCTCGACGCGACGCGCTGGCGGGTCGACCTGCCCGGGGTGACCCCCGAGGAGCTGTCGGTGGCCGTCGCAGAGCTGCTCGCGCGGGAGACCGTGACGGTCACCAAGCGGGCCAAGACCGGCACCAAGGACGTCGACGTCCGGGCCGCCGTGGTCCGCGCGTCGGTGGCGGGCGACACAGGTTGTGCCATACTGCAGGTGGTCGTACGGCAGCTCACGCCGACCGTGCGACCGGACGACGTGATGGCTGCCCTGGCTGTCGTCGCCGACCTGCACCCGCCGTCGCCCCCACGGGCCGTGCGTGAGGCGCAGGGCCGGCTCGACGAGAGTGGTGACGTCGCCGACCCGCTCGGCCCAGATCGTGCGGTGCGTTCCTGCTGCCAGGAGGAGCGCGCGCAGGTCTGAACCGGCGGGACCGGGTGCCGGACGCCGTCTGCGACACGTCTGCCAGCCGTGGCGCGACCCAAGAGCTCTGCACCACCGCACCACCCGCGATCCTGCTGCACCACCGGGCCCCAGCCGCACCGGCCGGGGCGCGACCAGACTTCGCGGGCCGGCCGACCCCGCCGCACCTCGGTGTGGCCGCCCGACCCGCCCAACCCGCGTTCCTGCGCGGCCGCCAGTCGGAGACGATCGGCGCCCGGGAGCGCACCAGGAGGCGAGCCCTTCGTGGCCGACCGCATCGACGAGAACGACAGCACCACCGAGGCAGCGGAGGTCCAGCCGACCGCCGCTCCGCCGGGCCCCGGCCCGGTCGACGAGGCCGAGGTGGTGACCGAGCAGGAGTCCCCGGCCGAGGAGGCCGAGGAGGAGTCGCCGGCCGAGGACGAGACCGTCCAGGACGCGGCGGCCGAGGCCGCTGAGCCGGCGTCCCGGCCGGCCGAGGACCCCGAGCACGAGGCCCCCCGTTTCGGCGCCCAGTTCAGCTCCCCGGAGCCCACCGCGGTCACCGCGCGGCCCCGTCGCCGGGCCACTCGCCCGGCGCTGGCCGCCGACCCCGACTCGGTGGCCCCGCCGCCGGCGGCCCCGCCCGTGGCGCCCGCCTTCGTCAGCTTCATGGCACCGCCCGAGCCCGAGGCCGTCGCGCCGCGCCGGCGCAGCCGCCGGACCGAGGCGGAGTCCCCGGCGGACCCGGAGCCCGCCACTCAGTCCGAGCGTGACGAGCGGCCGGCCGCGCCGGCGCGTCGCTCGCGCAAGCGCCGGCCCGCCGACGGCGAGGACGGCACGCCCGACGTCGAGGACGTCGCCGTGCTGGCCGCGGCGGAGGAGCAGGCCGAGCGCTCCGACGACGAGCAGGACACCGACGAGCGCGACCGGGACGACCGGGACGGCGACGACCGGGACGACGACGGTGGCGCCGGCAGCAGCCGGCGGCGTCGCCGGGGTCGCCGTGGCCGTGGCCGTGGCCGGTCCGGGGACGACTCCGGCGACACCGACGAGGACACGGGCGAGCAGACCGCCGGGGAGTCCCGCGGCGACGGTGCGCAGGACACCGACGACACCGAGGAGTCCGGCGGGTCCGACGACGCGGACGACTCCGACGACGCCGAGGGCGGCAGCGGGTCCAGCACCCGTCGCCGGCGGCGGCGCCGTCGGCGCGGCAGCAGTGGCGACGCCGGTGACGACGCGGCCGAGGACGCCGACGACCGCCCCGAGCGGGCCGGCCGCAACGGCCGGGTCAGCAGCGAGGACGACGTCAAGGGCGTGGCCGGCTCGACCAGGCTGGAGGCCAAGCGGCAGCGCCGCCGGGAGGGTCGTGACGGTGGCCGCCGCCGCGCGCCGATCCTCACCGAGTCGGAGTTCCTCGCCCGCCGCGAGGCCGTCGACCGGGCCATGGTCATCCGGCAGTCCGGTGAGCGGACCCAGATCGCCGTCCTGGAGGACGACGTCCTGGTCGAGCACTACGTCACCCAGGCGCAGGCGACCTCCTTCGCCGGCAACGTCTACCTCGGCCGGGTGCAGAACGTGCTGCCCAGCATGGAGGCGGCGTTCGTCGACATCGGCAAGGGGCGCAACGCCGTCCTGTACGCCGGTGAGGTCAACTGGGACGCCGCGGGCCTGACCGGCAAGTCGCGCTCGATCGAGACTGCGCTGAAGTCCGGCGACAAGGTCCTGGTGCAGGTCACGAAGGACCCGATCGGCCACAAGGGCGCCCGGCTGACCCAGCAGGTGAACCTGCCCGGCCGGTTCCTGGTCTACGTGCCCGGCGGGTCGATGACCGGCATCAGCCGGAAGCTGCCGGACAAGGAGCGCACCCGGCTCAAGGACATCTTGAAGAAGATCGTCCCCGAGGACGCCGGTGTGATCATCCGGACCGCGGCGGAGGGCGCCTCGGAGGAGGAGCTCACCCGCGACGTGGCCCGGCTGCAGGCGCAGTGGGAGGTCATCCAGACCAAGGCGCAGTCGACCAGCAGCGCGCCGACGCTGCTCTACGGCGAGCCGGACCTCGCCATCCGGGTGATCCGCGACGTCTTCAACGAGGACTTCAAGCGGCTGGTCGTGCAGGGCGACGACGCCTGGGACACCGTCGAGGCCTACGTCGCGCACGTCTCCCCGGAGCTGTCCGAGCGGCTGCAGCGCTACACCGGCACCGGCGACGTCTTCCGGGACCTCCGGATCGACGAGCAGCTGGCCAAGGCCCTCGACCGCAAGGTGTGGCTGCCCTCGGGTGGCTCGCTGGTCATCGACCGCACCGAGGCGATGACCGTCGTCGACGTCAACACCGGGAAGTTCACCGGCTCGGGCGGCAACCTGGAGCAGACGGTCACCCGGAACAACATCGAGGCCGCCGAGGAGATCGTCCGCCAGCTCCGGCTGCGCGACATCGGCGGGATCATCGTCATCGACTTCATCGACATGGTCCTGGAGAGCAACCGCGACCTGGTGCTGCGGCGGCTCACCGAGTGCCTGGGACGCGACCGCACCAAGCACCAGGTCGCCGAGGTCACCTCGCTGGGCCTGGTGCAGATGACCCGCAAGCGGGTCGGCCAGGGGCTGCTGGAGGTCTTCTCCGAGCCGTGCGAGCACTGCCGTGGGCGAGGCGTCCTGGTGCACACCGACCCGGTCGACGAGAAGCGTCGTGGCGGTGGCGGCAACGGCGGTGGCAACGGGCAGGGCAACAGTGGCGGCAACGGGAACGGGCGCAACCGCGACCAGCACCGGGGCGACAGCGCCGGCAAGGACAACGCCGGCAAGGACAACGCCGGGAAGGACAACGCCAAGGACGCCGGCCGGAGCTCGGCCAAGGAGCTCTCCGGCAAGGACGCCGACGCCTCCGCCGAGCGGGTGCAGGCGAACGACGCCCCCGCCACGTCCGGTGGCACCGACGAGCAGGGCGGCGAGTCCGGGTCCGAGGGCCGCAGCGGCCGGCGCAGCCGGGGACGGCGGGGGCGTGGGCAGTCCGGGGAGGCCCGGGCCGCCGAGGACGCCGCGGTGCTCGCCGCCGCTGGTCCGGATGCGGAGTCCGGTGTGGTGCCGGCCGACCAGCCCGCAGCGGCCGCCCCGGGGACGCCGGAGGAGCCGGTGCCGGCCGGTGCGGACGCTCCCGTGGTGGCGGAGGAGCCGACCGAGGCCGCGAGCCCGGTGGCGCCTCCCGCCGTGATCGCGGCTCCGGCGGCGCAGGGCGCCGGGGAGGCGGCCACGCCGGACACGCTGCTGGCCGGCCGTGTCGCCGAGACCCCGCCGGCTCCGGCCGTCGGGCAGGACGAGGTGCCGGCCGGCGAGGAGTCCCGGCCGGTGGCCCCCGATGCGCCGGTGCCGACGGTGGTCGTCGCCCCGCAGCCGGTGGCCGAGCCGGCGGCTGCCGCCGCGGACCCCGCTCCCGAGGCGGCTGCCCCGGCGGTGGCCCGGCCGCGGCGTCGCCGGGCGGCGTCCCGCCCGGCCGGCCCGCCGGCCTCGTGACGGACCCCCGTGCGGGGCTCCACCGCGAGTGAGCTCGCGGTGGAGCCCCGCACGGGGGCCGTGTTCGACCCGGACGCCCGGGCTCGGGTACGCTGGTCGGGTTGCCGCTGCGCGACGGCACGTCGAGTGCCTCGCGCATCACCTCAACAGAGGTCGGCGACCCGTCCAGCACCTGGCCACCGTGCCGGTGTGCGCGCAGGACACAGTGCTGGACAATTGAGAACCGATCGAGGAGTCAGTGGTGTACGCAGTCGTCAAGGCCGGTGGAGCGCAGCACAAGGTGGGTGTCGGTGACACGCTCACCGTCAACCGCCTCGCCGGAGAGGCCGGTGACACGATCACCCTTCCGGCCCTGCTGCTGGTCGACGGCGACACCGTCACCTCCGACGCGCAGGCGCTGGCCGGCGTGACCGTGACCGGCGAGATCGTCGAGCACGGCAAGGGTCCGAAGATCAAGATCCACAAGTTCAAGAACAAGACCGGGTACCACAAGCGGCAGGGGCACCGTCAGCCCCTGACCAGCGTCGTGGTCCGCGACATCACGAAGGGCTGACGACGACATGGCACACAAGAAGGGCGCCTCGTCCTCCCGCAACGGCCGCGACTCGAACGCCCAGCGCCTGGGCGTGAAGCGGTTCGGCGGCCAGGTCGTCAAGGCCGGCGAGATCATCGTCCGCCAGCGCGGCACCCACTTCCACCCGGGTCTGGGCGTCGGCCGCGGCAAGGACGACACGCTGTTCGCCCTCGAGCCGGGCGCGGTGACCTTCGGCCACCGTCGGGGTCGCCGGGTCGTCTCGGTCTCCGCGGTCGAGACCGCCGGGGTCTGAGCACCGACAGCTCTCGAACCACTCGCACCACCCGGGGGGGGGGGGGGGGGGGGGGGGGGGGGGGGGGGGGGGGGGGGGCGGCGGGGCGGGGCGCGGCGGCGCGCGGCGGGCGGGGCGCGACCGGGGCGA
>NZ_JBJHAI010000021.1:0-69411 GCF_054050955.1 Modestobacter sp. SYSU DS0290 | reverse complement strand
CCCCCCCCCCCCCCCCCCCCCCCCCCCCCCCCCCCCCCCCCCCCCCCCCCCCCCCCCCCCCCCCCCCCCCCCGGCCCGCCCCCCCCCCCCCCCCCCCCCCCCCCCCCCCCCCCCCCCCCCCCCCCCCCCCCCCCCCCCCCCCCCCCCCCCCCCCGCTGCGTCGGTCACGGGTTCAGACCGAGGGACCGCATGCGCTCGCCGTGCGCCTCGGTGAGCCGCCGGAGGAGCTCGCCCACGCCGGCCAGGTCCCCGGTGCCGGTCATCATCAGGTCGGCGAGGTCGTCGTGCTCGGCGATCACCGCCTGCGACTGGGTGAGCGCCTCACCCACCAGCCGCCGGGCCCACAGCGCCAGCCGCCCGGCCAGGGTCGGGTCCGCGGCGATGGCCGCGCGGACCTCCCGGACGGCGAAGTCGGCGTGCCCGGTGTCGTCGAGCACCTCCTCCACCAGCGCGCGGTCCGGCTGCGGCAGGAACGCCGCGACCTCGCGGTAGAAGTCGGTGGCCAGCCCGTCGCCGACGTAGGCCTTGACCAGGCCCTCCAGCCAGCTGCTCGCCCTCGTCTGGTCGTGGAAGCCGTCCAGCGCAGCGACGAACGGCGCCATCGCGTCGGCCGGGTCGACCCCCAGCTGGACCAGCCGGGCGGACAGCCGGCCGTGGTGGTCGATCTCGGCTGCCGCCATCCGGGCCAGCGCTGCGCGGCCGGCCAGCGTCGGCGCCATCCGGGCGTCCTCGGCCAGCCGGTCGAAGGCCGTCAGCTCGGCGTAGGCGAGCACGCCGAGCAGCTCCACGACCGCCCGCCGCTGCACGTCGGCGCCCAGCACGCGCCCGTCGGCACTCACTCCGCGCCCGCCCCCCGTCGCCGTCCGCCCTGCCCCCGTCGGGTGGTCCCGGCGGTGTCGCAACGGCGCACGGGCAGGTTAACGGGCTGTCGCAGGCTAGGATGGAATGCGCGGACCGCGAGGCCCGTTCACCGAAGTGCACGAGAGCACGACCGCAATGCAATTCCGTGTGCGCTGATGACCGCTGGATGACGCTCCTCCCGGAGCTCTCCCGGGCAGTCTGCACTCGACGCCCGGTCGAACTGGCCGCGTCGGCGCTGGATCGACAATCCCGGAACCGACCGGGACCGGCGTGCGTCGCCGGCGGCGCCCCGAGCACGGGGCCGGACCACGACGCCGACGGTCCCCCACCAGACCGAGGCGAGAGAACTGACCTCCACCGAGAACACCCCCACGGACACCACGCCCGCCGCTCCGGAGCTGGAGCACGCCGAGACCGGCGCGCCCGCTCCCGAGGAGCTCGAGCAGCAGGTCGAGGAGCTCGGCGGCGCCCCCGTGGCCAGCGACAGCCCGCTGTTCAGCGACTTCGACGTGCACCCCGACATCGTGGCCGCGCTGGCCGAGGTCGGGATCACCCGGACGTTCGCCATCCAGGAGCTGACCCTGCCCCTGGCGCTGGCCGGCAACGACCTCATCGGGCAGGCCCGCACCGGCACCGGCAAGACGCTCGGCTTCGGCGTCCCGCTGCTGCAGCGGGTCACCCCGCCGGCCGAGGGCGGTGACGGCGTCCCGCAGGCGCTGGTCGTCGTCCCGACCCGCGAGCTGTGCGTCCAGGTCTCCCGCGACCTGGCCGCCGCCGGCGCCAAGCGCGGCATCCGCGTGCAGGCCATCTACGGCGGCCGGGCCTTCGAGCCGCAGGTGGCCGCGCTGCAGGCCGGTGTCGAGGTCGTCGTCGGCACCCCCGGTCGGCTGCTGGACCTCGCGCAGCAGGGGCACCTGATCCTGGGCAAGGTCAGCGGGCTGGTGCTCGACGAGGCCGACGAGATGCTCGACCTGGGCTTCCTGCCCGACATCGAGCGCATCCTGGCGATGGTCCCGGACAAGCGGCAGACGATGCTGTTCTCCGCGACGATGCCCGGCCCGATCGTCACGCTGTCGCGGTCCTTCATGACCCAGCCCACGCACATCCGGGCGCACGGCAACGACGAGGGCTCGACGGTCCCGCAGACCACCCAGTTCATCTACCGGGCGCACAACCTGGACAAGCCGGAGCTGCTCTCCCGGGTGCTGCAGGCCCGCGACCGCGGACTGGTGATGGTGTTCTGCCGGACCAAGCGCACCGCGCAGAAGGTCGCCGACGAGCTCGTCGACCGCGGGTTCGCCGCGGCCGCGGTGCACGGCGACCTCGGTCAGGGCGCCCGCGAGCAGGCGCTGCGCGCCTTCCGCGCCGGCAAGGTCGACGTGCTGGTCGCCACCGACGTCGCCGCCCGCGGCATCGACGTCACCGGCGTCAGCCACGTCGTGAACTACCAGTGCCCCGAGGACGAGAAGACCTACGTGCACCGGATCGGCCGCACCGGCCGGGCCGGCAGCACCGGCGTCGCCGTCACCTTGGTCGACTGGGACGACATCCCGCGCTGGCAGCTGATCAACAAGGCGCTGGACCTGGACTTCGCCGACCCGCCGGAGACCTACTCCACCTCGCCGTGGGTCTACACCGACCTCGACGTGCCGACCACGGCCACCGGCCGGCTGCCCCGCGCGCAGCGCACCCGTGAGGGGCTCGGCGCCGAGACCCTCGAGGACCTCGGCGAGACCGGCAAGCGTCAGCGCACCGGCGGCGGCTCCGGGCACGGCCACGGCGGGAACCACTCCGGCCCCGGCCGGGAGGACGCCGAGCCCGCCGCCGGCCCCAGCAAGAGCCGCCCGCGCCGCCGCACCCGCGGTGCCGGTGCGGCGGCCGCCGGCGCGGCAGCCGCCCTGGGCGACGACGCACCGGCCGCCGCGGGGACCGGTGGCGTGGAGGGCAGCCCCACCACGACCGCCTCGGTCACCGGCGAGGGCGGCGCCCCGAAGCGCCGTCGTCGGCGCCGGGGTGGGGCCAAGCGCAGCGGCGGCGCCGCGGGCGGTGCGGCCGACGCCGGCTCGGCCGGCGGCGAGCCCACCGCCTCCTGACGCAGCACACACCCGGATGAGCCCGGCACGCCTGCCGCTGCGCGTCTGGCTCTGGACGGCGGCCACCCTCGTGGTGGCCGCCGTCGCCGTGTCGCTGTGGCTGACCTCGGACGTCGCGGCCACCTCCTCGACCACCGCCCCGCCGCCGGCCGTCGCGGACCAGGCACCGGCCGGCGCGCTCTCCGTGGCGTGGTCGGCGCAGAGCGGGCCGGGAGCGAGCCGGCCCGTGGAGACGGGGCGCGTGCTGGTCACCGACCAGCACGGCGTCGCGATGGTCGACCCCGCCACCGGGGACGAGGCGTGGCACTACCGGCGCGCCAACGCCCACCTGTGCGACGCGGCCGCGGTCGACGGCGTGGTGATCGTGGCCTTCCGGACCACCGACCGCTGCAACGAGCTCACCGCGCTGACCGCGGCCACCGGGGAGCGGGCCTGGTACCGCAACGTGCGCTTCCGCACCGACGCCGAGTTGACCGCCACCGAGCAGGTCCTGCTGGCCAGCAGCCCCACCGGGATCGTCACCGTCGACCCGACCGGCAACAACACCCGCTGGCGGGTCGCCCCCGCGGAGGGCTGTCGCTTCGTCGACGCCGCCGCCGGGAGCACCGGGGTGGCCGTCCTGCAGCGCTGCGGCGACGGCGCCCCGCTGCAGGTGCTGCTCTACGACGGCATCGGCGGCACCCTCACCTGGACCCGCGAGCTGGACACCGGCACCGCCACGGCGCGGCTGGCCGGTGCCGACCGGCTCGTCGGCGTGGTCGTCGGGGACACGGCCACCGTGCTCGACCCGGCCGACGGGGCCACCCTGCACGCCCTGGAGCTGCCGCCGCTGCCCACCGGCGCCGACGCGCGCAGCGAGCCGCTGCTGCAGGCGGGCGTGGCGGACGTCGCCCTGCTGTGGGCCCGCGGCACCGTCCTCGCGCTCGACCAGGAGACCGGTGCCCCCCGGTGGAGCCGGCCGGCGCTCGGCCTGCCCGCCGCCCTGGGCAGCTCCCCGGTCAGCGAGGTGCTGGTGCCCGAGGACGGCGCGTTCGTCCGGCGCTCGCTGGCCGACGGCACCGAACGGGGCCGGTCCACGGTCGAGGGTGCGGTGCCCATCGGGAGCCGCGCCGCCGTCGTCGGGCCGACCGTCCTCGTCGCCACCCCGGGTGAGGTCCGCGCCTTCCGCTGAAGGAGGTCGGAGGCGCCCTCTTCCTCCCACCGCTCGCGAGCTCGCGGCGGGCCCTGAAGGGCGGCCGGACGACCGTCGGCGGTCCGGTGCACACTCGGTGCCATGGTCCTGCCAGGTGGCTCCGAGCACACCGCTCCCGACGACCTCCGCCAGCTCGCGGTGCACGACGCGCGCCCGGTCACCTTCCGCGGCGGCACCGGGCCGATCGCCGGGCTGGACACCGGCGCCGACCGGGACGCCCGCGCCACCGTGCTGCTGGTGGCCGGCTACACCGGCAGCAAGGAGGACTTCGCCCCGCTGCTGACGCCGCTGGCCGACGCCGGGCTGCGCACCGTCGCGATCGACCAGCGTGGGCAGTACGAGTCACCCGGCCCGGACGACCCGGCGGCGTACTCCGTCCCCGAGCTCGCCGCCGACGTCGTCGCCGTGGCCCGCCAGCTGCAGGAACGCGAGCTGCAGGAGGGGCGTGGCCGCCCGGTGCACCTGCTGGGGCACAGCTTCGGCGGCCTCGTCACCCGCGCCGCCGTGCTCGCCGAGCCGGCCCTGTTCGCCTCGCTGACCCTGCTGGGCAGCGGCCCGGCCCGGCTGACCGGGCCGCGGGCGGAGCTGCTGGACCACCTCTCCCCACTGCTGGACGCCGGGGGCGTGCAACTGGTCAGCGACACGCTGGAACAGCTCGCGATGACCGACCCCCGGGCGCAGGCGGTGCCGGCCCCCACCCGGGAGTTCCTCACCCGCCGGTTCCTGGCCAACAGCGCCGCCGGCTTGCGCGGCATGGCCGACGCGATGCTCAGCGAGCCCGACCGGGTCGCCGAGCTGGCCGCCACCGGGGTGCCGGTGCTCGTGGCGCACGGCATCGCCGACGACGCGTGGCGCCCCTCCCTGCAGGCGGAGATGGCCCAGCGGCTGGGCGCCCGGCACGAGGTGATCCCGCAGGCGGTGCACTCCCCCGCCATCGAGAACCCCGCCCGCACGCTCGCCGTGCTGCTGGACTTCCTCGCCGACCCGGCGGCCTCGACCGCCGCGGCCCGCTCCGCCGGCACCCGCTCGGCCGGCGACCCGGAGGCGGTGCGGTGAGGCCGACCCCGTCCCTGCGCGAGTTCACCGCGGCGGAGGACCGGCTGGGCTTCTTCGGTCCGGAGAGCATCAGCTGGCGGATCCACGCCGACCCGGCGTTCTCCGTGGGTGGCATCCGGGCGCTGCTGCTCCAGGCCCTGCACCCGGTGGCGATGGACGGCGTCCACCAGTTCTCCGAGGCCTTCGGCAGCGAGCCGTGGGCCCGGCTGACCCGCACCGCCGAGTACGTCGCCACCCTGACCTTCGGCACCCGCCGGGAAGCCCTGCGCGCCGTGCGCCGGGTGCGCGGGATGCACCGCGGGAAGTCGGCGGTGGAGCAGACCACCGGGCGGGCCTACTCGGTCGACGACGCCGACCTGCTGCTGTGGGTGCACTGCTGCGAGGTCGACTCCCTGCTGTCCACCGCCCGCCGTGCCGGGGTGCCGCTGACCGACGCCGAGGCCGACCGCTACGTCGCCGAGCAGGTGGTGGCCGCGGTGCTGATCGGCTGCGAGGAGGACGACGTCCCGGTGACCGTCGCGGAGCTGGCCGCCTACCTGGACCGCACCCGGCCGCGGCTGGCGGTCACCCCCGCAGCGCGCACCGCCTCCCGCTTCGTCCTCCTGCCGCCGATGCCCGGCTGGGTGCAGCTGCTCACCCCGGCCCGCCCGGCGTGGAGCACCCTGGCCAGCCTGGGCGCGGCGACGCTGCCACCGTGGGCGCGCCGGCTCTACGGCCTGCCCGGGCTGGGGATCACCGACGCGGCCGCGACCGCGGCGGTGCGCGCGTTCCGGCAGGCGGCGCTGGCGGTGCCCGCCCGGGTGCGGGAGTCGCCCATCGTGCGGGCCGCCCGGCACCGCGTCGCCGACGACGTGGCGCTCAGCGCGTAGCGACTCCGGCGCTCGACCGGCTGCGGCGGCCGGGGGTGAGCGCCGCGGCGACCGCTTCGGGGACGACGGCCGGGAGCAGGAGCAGGCCGCCACCGAGGCCCCACACCACCGCCCAGGCCAGCACGGCCGCCGCCGCGACCGCCGTGATCGTGGCCGACCAGCGCGACCCGCCGGTGAGCGCGGGCACCAGGAGGACCACCGTCGGCAGCCCGAGCGCGACGACCGCGAACGCACCGGAGTCACGCCAGACCTCCGGGGCCAGCACCGCCGCCGCGGCGAGGGCGAGACCCACCGCGACCCAGCGCAGCACGGTCGCCGGCCCGCCGTCGGACCGTCGGTCGGCCGGCACCAGCGCCAGACCGACGGCGACGAGCACCGAGACGACGACCACCGCGATGAGCGCGACCATCGACACAGTCTGCCGCAGTCAGTCCGCGATCGGCTGGTCCAGCGCGCGGCGCGCGGCGGTCTGCACGGCGTCGGCCACCCGGTCCAGCGACGGAGAGCGCAGCTTCCACTGCTGCCAGTGCAGGACCACGTCGACCGCCCCGGCGTCGTCCAGGGAGACCAGCTCGCCCGGTGGCTCCTGCTGCCGGGGGACCATCCCCCAGCCCAGGCCGAGCCGGACCGCGGTGACGTAGTCGGCCGAGGCGGGGACGTAGTGCACCGGTGGGGTCGCCGGGTCCACGCCCCGGGCACGCAGGTACCGGTGCTGCAGGTCGTCCTTGCGGTCGAAGACCACCACCGGAGCCCGCGCGAGCGCCGCGGCCCCGGCGCCGTCGGGGAGCCAGCGCGCCGCGAACGCCGCCGTCGCCATCGGCCGGTAGCGCATGGCTCCCAGGCCGGTCACGGTGCAGCCGGGCACCGGCTCGGCGTCGGTGGTGATCGCCGCCGTCACCGTGCCGTCGCGGAGCAGGGCGCTGGTGTGCTCCTCGTCCTCCCGGTGCAGGTCGAAGGCGATGTCGGCGGCCAGTGGCGCCAGCGCCGGCAGCACCCAGGTGGCCAGCGAGTCGGCGTTGACCGCGATCGGCAGGCCGACCGGCCCGGCGTCCCCACCGAGGTCCCGCACCGCGTCGGCGGTGAGCAACCCGACCTGCCGGGCCAGCCGCAGCACGGCGGCCCCGGAGTCGGTGACCCGCACCGGCCTGCTCCGGACGAGCAGCACCCGTCCGGTGGCCACCTCCAGCGCCTTGAGCCGCTGACTCACCGCGGACGGGGTGACGTGCAGGGCCCGTGCCGCGCCGTCCAGGGTGCCGGCCGCGACCGTCGCCTCCAGAGCTCGCAGCTGCCCGAGGTCGAGATCCACCGGATCATTAGAGCAACTGGTGGAGCATCAGGAAGATGAGCGGCACTTCATGCGGCAGGTGCCTACTGTGCTGCTCGTGCCCACCGCTGTTGTCGCCGCCGCCTCCGGGCTCGGCCTGGGACTGTCGCTGATCGTCGCGATCGGCGCGCAGAACGCCTTCGTGCTGCGCCAAGGGCTGCGCGCCGAGCACGTGGCCGCCGTCGTCGCCGTCTGCCTGCTCTCCGACGTCGCGCTCATCGCGGCGGGGACCGCGGGCGCCGGTGCACTGGTGACCCGGGTGCCCGAACTGCTGACCGCGGTCTGCTTGGCCGGGGCGGCGTTCCTGCTCGGCTACGGGCTGCTGGCCGCCCGGCGCGCGCTGCGCCCGGCCGCGCTGCTGCCCGCCACGGGCGGCGCCCGCGGCTCGCTCGCCGCCGCCGTCACCACCTGCCTGGCGCTGACCTGGCTCAACCCGCACGTCTACCTGGACACCGTGGTGCTCCTCGGCTCGCTGGCCAGCACCTGGTCCGAGCAGCGCTGGTGGTTCGCCGCCGGGGCCGCGCTGGGGTCGGCGGTGTGGTTCACCGGGCTCGGCTACGGGGCGCGGCTGCTGCGCCCGGTGTTCGCCCGGCCCGCCGCCTGGCAGGTGCTGGACGGGCTCATCGCCGTCGTCATGGTGTCACTGGCGATCTCGCTGGCCGTCCGCGGTGTGCGCAGCGCGTGATCCCGTCCCGATCCGACAGCCAGCTCAGTCGGCCGCCGGCTCCTCGGGGAGGAAGCTCCAGCTCTCCCGCGCGGGGACGGCGGCCTGGCCGGCGGGGCAGCTGGGCCGGAAGTCGCACCAGCTGCACTGCCGGCCGGTGACCGTCGGGAACGCATCGTCGGGGCTCTGCCCGGCCTCGACCGCCTCGGTGGCCGCCGCGATGTCGGCGGCGATGTCCTCGGCCCGGCGGACGTGGTTGGCCAGCGACCGGTCGGTGTGCTCGAACGCCGCGACCGTGCCGCTGGGCAGGTGGTGCAGCTCCACCCGGCTGCACGGCCGGCGCAGCGTGCGGCGGACGCCGAGCACGTAGGCGGCCAGCGCCGGTGACCCGCGGGCCTCGTCCTCGGTGGACGGCGTCCGGCCGGTCTTGTAGTCGACGACGACCAGCTCGTCGCCCCGCCGGTCGATCCGGTCGACCCGGCCGGACAGCGCCAGCGCGGGCGTCGTCGTCCCCACCGTGCGCTCGGTGCCGGCCGGCTCGTCGGCCGGGTCGAGGCCGGCGACGTAGTCGGTCAGCCAGCCCGCGGCCTTGGCCCGCCAGCGCTGGGACTGCTCCTCGTCGCGGAAGCCGGTGGGCGACCAGACGCCGTACAGCAGCTGGCGGACCGCGGCGGTGGTCCGCCTCTCGATCGGCAGCTCCCACCACGACCGCAGCGCCGCGTGCACCGCCGAGCCGACGGTGTTGTGCGCCCAGGGCGGGCCCTTGGGTGGGGTGGGCCGCTCGACGTAGGCGAACCGGTAGCGACGCGGGCAGTCGGCGAAGGTCGCGAGCTTGCTCGGCGTGCAGGCGAACAGCCGCTTGGGCATGCCCGGCATCTCCAGCTGCGCGCTCACCGCCGGTCCTCCCCCATGCCGGCCACCGTAGCCCGGCGGTCCGACGGCCCTCAGTCGGTGAGGACGCTGCTCCCGGTGCCGGCTGCCACGACCGCCTCGTACTGGTCGGGGTCGGTGGTGCAGGCCCCGATCGGGGTGCGCTTGTTGGTGCCGTGGTAGTCGCTGGAGCCGGTGCGGATCAGGCCCAGCTCGCCGGCCACCCCGCGCAGGTGCTCCCGCTGCTCCGGCGTGTGGTCGGGGTGGTCCACCTCCAGGCCGAGGAGCCCCGCGTCGGTCATCACCGCGAGGGCGGCGTCGTCGACCACCCGGCCGCGGGAGGTGGCCAGCCCGTGGGCGAACACCGGCACCCCACCGGCCGCGCGGACCAGCGCGATGCCGTCGAGCACGTCGGTGTCGGCCTTGGTGACGTAGTGCGGGCTGCGGTGGTTCAGCACGGTGGCGAAGGCGTGGTCGACCGAGTCGACGACGCCGGCCGCCACCAGCGCGCCGGCGATGTGCGGCCGGCCGACCACCCCGCCGCCGCTGCGGTCCACCACGACGTCCCAGGTGATCGGGTAGCCGGCGGCGGCCAGGTTGCCGACGATCCGCTCGGCCCGCCCGAGCCGCTCCTCCCGCAGCCGGACGCGCTCCGCGGCGAAGGCGGGGTGCAGCGGGTCGAACAGGTAGGCCAGCAGGTGCACGCTCATCGGCGGCTCGTCGGCCGGGAACCAGCGGCAGGACAGCTCCATCCCCGGCACGACGGTCAGGCCGGTGGGCCGGGCGGCGGCGGCGGCCTCCCACCCGGCGGTGGTGTCGTGGTCGGTGAGGGCGACGACGTCGAGCCCAGCAGCGGCCGCCGTGGCGACGAGCGCCGCGGGGCTGTCGGTGCCGTCGGACACCGCGGAGTGGGTGTGCAGGTCGATGCGCACGGCGTCAGCCTGCCGCACCCGGCCGCGCTCCGGGCGACCGGCGGTCGGCGGTCACTCGGCGGGCGGGGTGCGCCGGCCGGCGCGCACCCGCGGGATGGGCTCGGTGTCGTGCCGGCGCCCGGAGACCAGGGGCCGGGGCAGGTGCTGCTCGGGCGCACCGTCGTCCCCGCGGTCGTCGGCGCTCAACGAACCGTCGGCGTCCTCGTCGGCGCTGACCGGGTTGGTGGAGAAGTCGGTGCCGAACATCAGCTCGCTCAGCCGCTTGTACAGCGACCCGGCGTGCGGCATGAAGGTGACGACGTCCAGCCCCTGCTGCTGCCCGGCCGACTCGAACCGGAAGGTGCCGTAGCCGAGGATCTGCCCCCAGAAGGTCTCCTTCCAGGTCAGGTCGGTGATCCGGCGCAGCGGCATGACGGCGACGGTGCGGATGATCACCCCGGAGGTGAGCAGCACGCGGCGCCGGGTGACCAGCAGGTGCCGTACCCACCACTCGGCGGTGTGCAGGCCCAGGTAGGCCAGCGCGCCGAGGGCGACGACCAGGCCCAGCGTGGTACCGACCCGGTTGTCCGGGTCCAGCTGCAGGAACCAGACACCGACGACGAGCAGCGGCAGGCCGCGCAGGTAGGGACGCGCCAGCACCGCCGGGTGTCTGCGGGTGGCGATCACCGGCGGCTCGTCGGCGAGCAGGTACTTCTCGGCGTCCTTGCCCCAGCGGGGCCGTCGCGGGCCGGACACGGCCGGGCTCAGACCAGCGAGCCCACGAAGGCCGACAGCGACTGGGCCGCGTCACCCAGGGCCGAACCCGCGCTGCGCACGATGCCGGCCGCGTCCTCGGGGCGCTGGATCACGTAGAAGACGACGAAGGCGATGACCACCCAGGTGAGCACCTTCTTCAGCACGGTCGCACCGTTCCTCCCATCGGGCAGCCCAGGCGGGTCTCCGACCGCCCGCTGTGCACGGACGACGGCACGACGCCACCACGGCCTGCTCGACCGCACCCCATGGGTAACAGCAGTCCCACGCACAGCACCAGTCGCCACGCCGGGGGACGGCGAATCGTCGGATCCGGCCGGCGGGTCGGGCTTGCCAGCCGACCGGCGAGCGCTCCCGGTCAGCGCCCGGGGAGCAGCCGCTCCGTCGGCGGGCCGAGTGGGAGGTCGGGGTAGACCCGCTCGCGCAGGTCGAGCAGCGCCGGGTCCTCGGCCAGCAGCCAGGCGGCCGACGACGGCCAGGTCACCAGCCACAGCCACACGCCGTACGCCTCCCCGACGAAGGCGGCGCGGTCCTCGCTGGTGGGCACGGTCCACAGCGGAGCCCGCTGCCCGGCGGCGCGGACGGCCGCGGTGGACGGGCCGTCGATCAGCTCACCGGGGTCGACGCCGGGGAGCCCGGCGTAGCCGCACCCCAGCCCGGTGCCCGGTTCCTCGGCCACCAGCACCAGCTCGGCGGCCTCGCCCAGCGGGCCGGGGCCGGCGCAGGCGACGACGATCGCCCGCGCGCCGGGCTCGCCGCCCCAGGCCAGGCCGGTGACCGCCCAGCCCGGGGGCATCGGGTCGGGCACCCAGGCCGGCACCTGGGCGTCGGCGCAGACGGCGGTGATGGCGTCGTGGGCGACGACGGCGGTGTGGTGCAGCGGGGTGACGGCCCCGTGCAGGTGGCACCAGCCCTCGGCGGTGGAGCCGGGCTTCACCATCAGCGTCTCGCCGCATCGGGGGCACACCGGGGAGACGCTCATCGCCGCTCACCGTCGGTCCCCGGCGCGGTTTCGTCAAGCACGTGCCCCTCCCCGGGGTCGGCGGGGCGCGCCCGGCGACGGGTGGGGACCGTTGGCCGGCCGTAGCCTCCGGGCGTGACCGAGCGCGACGTCGCCGTCCCTGAAGTGCCCTGCGCCGTCCCTGAGGAGCCCTGCGCCGTCCCTGAGGTGCCCTGCGTGGGCGCCGTGGTGCACGACGCCAGGGGTCGGCTGCTGCTGATCCGGCGGGGGCACGCCCCGAGCGCGGGACTGTGGTCGGTGCCGGGCGGGCGGGTGGAGCCCGGGGAGACCGAGCGCGACGCGGTGGTGCGGGAGACGCACGAGGAGACCGGGTTGCGGGTGCGCCCGGTCGCGGTCGCCGGGCGGGTGCGCGTCGCCGGGGACGGCGTGCTGTTCACCGTGACCGACTGGACCTGCGAGCTGACCGGCGGGGACCCGCTGCCGGTGGCCGGTGACGACGCCACCGAGGTGGCGTTCGTCGACGCCGCGGGCCTGGCCGGGCTGGCGGACGCCGGCCGGGTGGCACCCGGCGTGGTCGCGGCCCTGGCCGGCTGGGGACTGCTCCCCCGCGGGTGAGCGGTCAGCGGCTCGGGACGGCCGGGCCGCTCCCCGCCGCGCTGCTCCGCGGCCGCGCGCTCGGGCAGCATCACCTTCCGGCGGAAGACGCAGACCACCGTGCCGTCCTGCTCGTAGCCGGTGGTCCCCGCCTGGACCACGCCGCGGTCGTCCCGGGACCGGGACTCGGTCTGGTCCAGCACGGCGGTCCCGCCGCAGATCGTGTCGCCGTGGAAGGTGGGGGCGAGGTGCCGCAGCGACTCGACCTCCAGGTCGGCGATCGCCGTGCCGGAGACGTCGGGGAGCTCATGCCCAGCAGCAGCGAGTGGACGTGGTCGCCGACGCCGACGCCGACGTCCGCGCCGAAGTCGGTGGTCTCCGCCGCGAAGTGGGCGTCCAGGTGCAGCGGGTGGTGGTTCATGGCGAGCAGGCAGAGCAGGTGGTCCGTGGCCCCGACCTCGAACTCGTCGTAGCACCGGCCCAACTGCGCCTGCTCAGCTCCCGATCGTCGACTCGCTGCGACGGGACGCAGACGCCTCAGGCGCCCCCCGTTGCCCGTGCGGAACGGGAGCGGCCCGCGCGGGGCGACGATGCCCCGTCAGGACGGGCGCCGATCCTACGATGGGCCGGTGCCGCTGCAGTCCGCTCCCGACCTGCCCGCCGAGGGCGAGGTGGTGCGGCTGTCCCCGGCCGGACGACGCGCCCGGCTCGCCGCCGCGGTGGTGGTGCTGGCCCTGCTGCTGGCCGGCACCGTGTGGGGCAACGACGACGAGTTCCCCTTCGGCCCGTTCCGGATGTACTCGACCCGCGCGAACCCGGACACCCCGGTGATCTCCACCCGGGTGGTCGGGCTGACCCCGGCGGGTGCGGAGGTGCGGCTCTCCGGCGGTGAGGTGGGGCTGCGCCGAGCGGAGTTCGAGGGCCAGCTGCCGCGGATCGCCGAGGACCCGGCGCTGCTGGGCCTGCTCGCCGACTCCTACGCCGAACAGCACCCCGACGCCCCCGAGCTGACCGAGGTGCTGGTGGTACAGCGCCGCTTCGAGCTCGCCGGTGGGCAGCAGACCGGTGCCTTCGAGGACCGGGTGCTGGTCTCCTACGACCTGGAGGACGACGCGTGAGCACCCCCAGCTCCGGGCACGGCCCGGTCGAGACGCCGGAGACCTCGCCGACCACCGTGCCGGCGTCGCCGGCGCGGTCGTCCTGGTGGTTCCGGCCCGTGCCGCTGGCCCGGATCGCGGTGTTCCGGGTGATCGCCTACCTGTTCATCCCGGTCGACGTCTTCCTGACCACCGCCTGGGTGCGGGCGCACGCCGACGTGCCCACCGACTGGTACCAGCCGCTGCTGATCGGCCGGCTGCTGCACCTGCCCGCCCCGACCACCACGCTGGTCCTCGTCGTCCAGTGGGCGCTGGTGATCGCGGCGCTGGCCGCGGCCACCGGCCGCGCACCCCGGCTGCTGGGTTTCGCCGTCTTCCTCCTCTACTCGGAGTGGATGGTGATCGCGATGAGCTACGGGAAGGTCGACCACGACCGGATCGCCTTCCTCGTCGCCCTCGCCGTGCTGCCCACGATCGGGGTGGCCCGGTTCCGCGACCGCCGCTCCTCCGAGGCCGCCGGCTTCGCGATGGCCGCGGTGCTGGTGACCGTGATGCTCACCTACTTCCTGGCCGCCTGGGCGAAGATGCGCTTCGGCGGTCTGGACTGGGCGACCGGGTCGACGCTCACCCGCGCCGTGGTGCGCCGTGGCACCGACCTGTCGACGTGGACACTGGACTTCCCGTGGCTGCTGACCGCCGCCCAGTGGGCGATGCTCGTGTTCGAGTTCGCCGCCCCGCTGATGCTGCTGGTGCGCAGCGACCGGGCCCGCATCGGCCTGGTGCTGTTCCTGCTCGGCTTCCACGTGATGGTCTACGCCGGGGTCGGGATCATCTTCCTGCCGCACTGCATCGCGATCCTGTCGATCGTCCCGTGGGAGCGGCTGACCGCCCGCCGCCGGCACGACACCCTCAGCGAGCCCGTGCCACCCGCCCCGGCGGCCGTCCGCAGCTGACCGGCCCCGGCACCACCGGCCGCCGCGCGTCAGATCATGGCGCCGATGCGGGCGGCCATCTCCGCCTCGTGCTGCTGGTAGGCGGCGGCCACGTTGGTGAGCAGCTGGCCCATGCCGGTCAGCGCCTCGCTCAGCCCCTGGCTGGACAGCCGCCACTTCTCGTAGAGCTCGCTGAACTGCACCGCCGCCTGGCTGTCGGTCCACCCCTCGAGCACCGAGCTGTTGATGCCCGCGGACAACGCCGTGTGCCGGGCGGTGGTCTCCCCCGCCTCGGCCTGGCAGCGGCCGGCCATCCCCTGCAACGTCGCGATGTCGACCTTCACGGTTCCTCCTCCTGACCCGGGCACCTCCCGGTGGAGCAGGACGGTAGGTGGCCGGGCCGGCCCCCGTCGGCCGTCGTCCACAGGCCCCGCGGCTGTCCACAGGTCGCCCCGGCCGACCGCCACGGGCCGCTCGCGAGCGGCACGATCTGCCGGTGCCCACGTCAGCCGGCGCCCCGGGCGGGGCGCGGACCAGCAGCCGCAGCTGGACGCTGTGCACCGCCCGGGGGGTCGTCGACGTCGAGGTCTCCGCGCCCGGGGACGCGCTGCTGGACGACGTCCTGCCCGGCCTCGCCGCGGAGCTGGAGCTGCCGGCCGGCGGGCTCTGGTCCGGCTCCGCGGAGCTGCCCGGCGACACGCCGCTGTCGGCCTGCGCGCTGCACCACGGAGCCGTGCTGGGCTGGAGCCGGCCCGCTCCGCGGGACCCGGGCACGGACGGCTCGGGCGCGCTCGAGCTGCAGGTCGCCGGCGGACCGGACGCCGGTCGCAGCCTCCCGCTCGGGCGCGGACGCCTCGTCGTGGGCCGCAGCGCGGGGTGCGGACTGGTCCTCGACGACCCCGACGTGTCCCGTCGGCACGTCGCCGTCACGGTCGCCGAGGGGCGCGTGACCGTCGCCGACCTCGGCTCCTCCAACGGCACGGTGCTGACGACGCAGCAGGGCGCCGTACCGCTGGGCGCCGCCGAGACGACCTGGCCGGTGGGCGAGGCGATCCGGCTCGGCGCGACCACCCTCCGCCTGACCGGTCCCGCCGGCTCCCCGTTGGAGAGCTCCGGCACCGGCGCGGGACGGGTGGTGGTGCACCCGCTCGCGGTCACCCTCCCGCCGGCCGTCCCGGTCACCGTCGAGCGGCCCGCCCCGCCGGCCGAGCCGCCGAGCCGGCGCCTGGGGTGGGTGGCGGTGTCCCTCCCCGCCGTCGGTGGCGTCGCGATGGCCTGGCTCCTCGACACCCCGGCGTTCCTGTTCTTCGCCCTGCTCAGCCCCGCGGTGGCGGTCGCCGGCTGGTGGTCGGACCGGGTCACCGGGCGCCGCGCCGGCCGGCGGGCCCGCGCCGAGCACGCGGTCGCGCTGGCCCGGGCCGAACTCGAACTCGCCGCCGCGGTCACCGCCGACGTGGCCGGTCAGGAGGCACGCCACCCCGACCCGGCCCGGCTCTGCACCGCGGCACGGCGGCGGACCTCGCCCCTGTGGAGCCGGGACGCACACGACCCCGCCGGCTGGGTGGTGCGCCTGGGCAGCGGCCCCGGCCCCACGTCGGTGACCGTGACCGGCCCGGACGGCGGGCGGTCCGCAGCGCCGGCCGACGCCGTTCCGGTCACCCTGGACCTCGGCTCCTGCGCCGGCCTGGCGCTCAGCGGACCACGACCGGCCGTCCTGGGCACGGCGCGGGCGCTGGTGGGCCAGCTGGCCGCACTCTGCCCGCCCGGTGCACTCACCCTCCAGCTGGTCTGCGATCCGGGTCGGCTGGCCGACTGGGCGTGGGCCCGCTGGCTGCCGCACCTGGACACGGTCCTCCTGGCCGGGCGTGGCACGGACGACGGACCCGACGTCCTCCTGCCCGGCGGCGAGGGCCGGGTCCTCACCGTCGTCGACGGCCCGGTGCGCGCCGAGACACGGGCCGCGCTCGTGGCCGCCGCACCGCGAGTGGCCCTGCTCGAGCTCACCGAGCGGCCGGGGGCGGCGTCCGGTGCGCAGCTGACCGTCACCGGCGAGACCGGTACCGCCGGGCGGCTCGTGCTCCCCGGCACCCCCGGCCGTCCGGTCACCCTGGACGCGGTGCGGGAGTCCACCGCGGCGGCGCTGGCCCGCACGCTGGCCGCCCTCACCGCGCCGGCCGACGCGCACGGGGTGCCCGACGGCGCCCGGTTGCTCGACCTGTCCGGCGCACCCGGGGAGGCCGGCCACGAACCGGTGCCCGACTGGGAGCGGTCGCGCACCCGGCTGATGGCGACCGTGGGCGCCACGGCCCGCGGCCCGCTCACCCTGGACCTGGTGGCCCAGGGGCCGCACGCGCTCGTCGCGGGCACGACCGGGTCGGGGAAGTCCGAGCTGCTGCAGACGCTGGTCGCCAGCCTGGCCCTGCACCACCCGCCGGACCGGTGCAGCCTCCTGCTGGTCGACTACAAGGGCGGCGCCGCGTTCGCCGAGGCGGCCGCGCTGCCGCACACCGTCGGGGTGCTCACCGACCTCGACCCCGGATCGACCGCGCGGGCGCTGCGCTCCCTGGCCGCCGAGCTCACCCGGCGGGAGCGGCTGCTCGCGGCGCACGGCGTCCGGGACGTCGGCGAGCTGCCCGACGAGGTCGCGCTGGCCCGGCTGGTCATCGTGGTCGACGAGTTCGCCACCCTGGTCGAGGACCTGCCCGGCTTCGTCAGCGGCCTGGTGGGCATCGCGCAGCGCGGGCGCTCCCTGGGGGTGCACCTCGTCCTGGCGACCCAGCGTCCCTCCGGGGTGGTCAGCCCGGAGATCCGGGCCAACTGCTCGCTGCGCATCTGCCTGCGCACCACCGACGAGGCGGAGGCCCGCGACGTCCTGGGCAGCGCGCTGCCGGCCCAGCTGCCCGCCGACCGGCCCGGCCGCGCGTGGCTGCGGGCCGGTGGCGCGGCACCGGTCCTGCTCCAGGTCGCCCGGGTGTCCACGCCGGCACCGGCCGGGCCGGCGGTCCACGTCCGCCGGCGAGCCTGGCCGGCGCTGCCCGTACCGGCCTCGGGAGGCAGCTCCGCGGACGGCAGCGACCTGGCCCGGATCGCCACCTCCCTCCGACGGCGGACGACGACGGCGGGGCTGGAGCTCCCTCCGCGACCGTGGCTGCCACCGCTGCCGAGCCGGCTGACCGTCGCCGACCTGCGCACCGCCCGGGCCGCGGTCGCCCCGACGGTCCTCCGGATCGGCCTGCTCGACCTCCCCGACCGGCAGGTGCAGCCCCCGTTCGAGCTGGACCTCGCCACCGGTGGCGGCTGGCTCGCGGTGGGTGGGCCGCGCAGCGGGCGGAGCACCGCGCTGGAGACGGTGCTGGGCGAGGCGACTGCCCAGCTCTCCCCCGAGCAACTGCACGTCCACGTGCTCGACCACGGCGGCGGGGCGCTGGCCGCCCGGGCCGCCGGCCTGCCGCACACCGGCACCGTGGTGCGGCGCGGCGACCCCCACCGCAGCGGCCGGCTGCTGCACCGGCTGGCGGCGGAGCTCGACCGCCGCCGGGTGGGTGCCCCGGCGGACCAGCCACTCGTCCTGCTGCTGGTCGACGGCTACGACGGCCTCGCCGCCGAACTGGAGAGCGGCGACCCTGCGGGCGGCGCCGCCGACCTCATCCGCCTGTGCCGGGAGGGCGGGGCGGTCGGGCTGACCGTCGCGGTGACGGCCGACCGCGCGGTCCCCGGGAGCCGGCTGGCCGGTGCGGTGCGGGAGCGCCTCGTGCTGCCGCTGCCCGACCGCACCGACTACGCGGTCGCGGGGGTGCCCGCGCGAGCCGTGCCCGAGCACCGCCCTCCGGGCCGGGCGCTGGTGGGTGAGGGCGCCGTGGAGTGCCAGCTGGCGTTGCCCCGGGACACGGTGCGCTCCTGGCCGCCCCGGGCGGGCACCACCCACGCCCCGGTGCGGGTCACCGAGCTCCCGGCCGATCCCGAGCTGCCGCTGCCCTTCCCGGACGCCGGGCCCCGCTGGCTGCCGGTGGGCCCCGGCGGCGACGAGGGCGAGGTGACCGGGCTCGACCTCGGCGCGTGCGGCGGACTGCTCGTCGTGGGTCCGCCCGGGAGCGGCCGCAGCGAGGCGGTCCGCGCCTTCGGACGGCACTGCCGGGTCGCCGGTGCCCGGGTCCTCGACCTGGCGGCGGCGCCGGGCCGCGGCGACCATCCCGACCCCGAGCAGGACGCCGACGGGGTGCACGAGCTGGACCGGCGCGACGTTGCGGGGCTGCGGGCCTGGCTGGCCGCCCCCGCCCCCGGCACCAGGGTCGTGCTGGCCGACGACGTCACCTCGCTGCCCGACGCCGTGGCCGATGCGCTCGCGGCCGCCCTCGGTCCGCCCACGGCGGACCCCGCGGTCGACGCACCGGCGCCCGGCGAGGTGCTGGTGATCGCCGCCGGCGCCCCGACCGAGCTCGCCGGGAGCTTCCGCGGGCCGGTGGCCGCGCTGCGACGCTCACGCACGGCGCTGTTGCTGCGTCCTGGCCCCGGGGACGCCGAGCTGCTCGGGCTGCGCGTGCCGCGCACGCCCCTCCCGGCCCGACCCGGCTCCGGTTGGCTCCTCGTCCGTGGCGAGCCGGTCCGCGTGCAGGTCGCCCGGCGCCGGGGCCCGAGCCCGCTGCGGTGACCCGGTGCGGTGACCCGTGACCCGGTGCCGGGGTCAGAGCAGCTCGAGCGCCGGCCCGATCTCCTGCGTGGCGTACCAGGCGAGTTCGTGCCCCTCGGCCTGGTCGACGGTGAACTGCGCCTCGTCGCTGCCGAGGTCGGCCTCCAGGACGACGGAGACCGCGGCCCGGACGTCGTCCTCCGCCTCGGCCACGTCGAGGTGCGCACTGGCCACGTCCGCCAGCGTCACGTCGGCGGCGGTCCGGGCAGCGCCGGGGTCGGCGGCGGGGTCCTCGATCGGGGTGAGCGAGGAGTCGGGCACGTCGGCGGCCAGCACGACGCGGCGCCGGGCGGCGGCCGGGTCGACGTCGATCAGGCGGAGGCTGGCCCGGGCCGCGGCCAGCAGGGCGGCGTACTCCAGCTCCTCGTCGTCGCGGAGGCCGTCGCTGAGCTCGTAGTGGCTGCGCAGCTGCGGCGTGACGGCGAACACCGTGAGCGGTCCCTCCAGTCGGCCGTCGTCCAGCAGCCGTCGCAGGACGGTCGTCGTGGCCGGCACGTACACGCGCACCCGGGTCGCCTCCTCAGTCGTGGAACAGCGACCGTAACGTCGCCGGCGGCGCTGCCCGTTCCCCGGCAGGGAGATGAGGCCCCGCGCCACCGGTCAGCCGGCGGCCTCCCGGAGGTCGCCGACCTCCCGCTCGATGAGGTCGGCGAGCACCTCGACGTCGCTGATGCTGTCCCGGTCGGCGTTGAGGCCCACGTACACCGTGCCGTCGTAGCTGGTCAGGCCGATCGCCAGGCCCTGGCCGCGGACCAGCGGGACCACCGGGAAGACCTCGATCACCCGGGCCCCGCCGGCGTACAGGGGCACCTGGGGCCCGGGCACGTTGGTGACCACGAGGTTGAACAGCCGGCGGGACAGCCCGCTGGCGGCGCGGGCGCCGAGGGCGTGCAGCGTCGGCGGGGCGAACCCGGACAGCGCGCTGAGCGTGCCGGCGCCCACCGACTGACCGCGGGGCGCCAGCCCGCGCATGGCGTAGCTGATCCGGGCCAGCCGCACCCGCGGGTTCGGTTCGCCGACCGGCAGGTCCACCAGCAGCGAGGAGACGCGGTTGCCCCCGGCGTCGTCCTCGGTGCGCACCGATACCGGCACCAGGGCACGCACCACCGTGCTGCCCACGACCGGCTCGCCGCGCGACAGCAGCCACTCCCGCAGCGCCCCGGTGACCGTGCTGAGCAGCACGTCGTTGACGGTGCCACCGAGGGACCGGCGCACCTCCCGCAGTTCGGCCAGCGACACCCGGGCGACGGCGAACCGCCGCTGCCGGCCGATCGGCGCGTTCAGCGGGCTGGCCGGGGCCGGCGAGACGGCGGTCCGCGCGGCGGCGGCGAGCACGCCGCTGGCCACCCCGGCCCAGCGGGCGGCGGTGGCGCGCACGTCGCCGACCGCGGTCCGGGCGGTGTCCAGCACCGCCGAGGGCCGCTGCAGGTACTCCTCGACCGCCTCCCAGACCAGCGCGGCCGGCCCCGGCGGGCGCCGCGGCCGCCAGTCGTCGGGCACGGGCACCGTGCCGGCGCCGGCGTGCGGGCTCGGGTCGAGGATGACCTGACCGATGTCGATGGCGCCGAGCCCGTCGACCAGCGCCGGGTGCGTCTTGGTCACCACCGCCGTGCGGTCGCCGACCAGCCCCTCGACCAGGTACATCTCCCACAGCGGGCGGGTGCGGTCCAGCGGCCGGGCGGTGAGCCGGGCGACCAGCTCCAGCAGCTGCGCCTCGGTGCCCGGCCGGGGCAGCGCCGAGCGGCGCACGTGGTAGCTGATGTCGAAGTCCGGGTCGTCGACCCAGGCCGGGTTGGCCAGGTGCCCGGGCACCTCCAGCACCTTCTGCCGGTAGCGGGGCACGAGCGGGAGCCGGGTCCGCACCAGCTCGACGAGGGCCTCGTGGTCGAGCCCGCCGTCGGGGCACTCGAGCACGAGCACCCCACCCACGTGCATGGGCGTCGCCGGCTCCTCCAGGTAGAGGAAGGACGCGTCCAGCGCGGTGAGCCGTTGAACCACGGCGTGACCTCCCTCACTGACGGTCGTCCCAACCTACGCGGTGGCCCCGCCCCCGGCCGGGGTGCCCCCGTCGGCCGGCCCCGGCCGGCGGGCCGCTCAGCGGCGGGAGCGCCGGCGTCCCGCCGGGACCGGCGCACCGCTCAGCCCCGCCGCGAGGTCGCGCAGCGCGCCCCGCAGCGGCGACCCGGGCGCCACCTCGGCCAGGGTCCGGCCCGCGGCGAGGGCGGCGTCGGCCGCCCGCCGGTCGGCCGGCAGGAACCAGTCCACCTCCGCACCGGTGAAGCGGGTGAGCGCCGCGGCGATCTCCCGACGCGGGTCGCCGGCCACCGGGCCACGGCGGAGCTGGTTGACGACCACCCGTGGGCGGACGTCGGGCAGCACCTCCCGCAGCTCGCCCAGGGCCCGGATCGTCCGCTGCAGCGCCACCGGGTCGGCGCCGCTGACGCAGAGCACCTCGTCGGCCGCCTCGAGCACGGCCAGGGTCGCGCCGTTGCGCCGCGGCGCGGCCGTGTCGAAGGACAGCTCCTCGTCCTCCTCCAGGCAGAAGGCGCAGTCGACGACGGTCAACGCGGCCAGCCGCCGGGCCTCCTCCAGCACGACGGTGACCGACTGCGGCCGCAGCTCCGGCCAGCGGTCGGCCCGCGCCAGCCCGGTGAGCACGCGGAGCCGCGGCCCCACCGACCCGGCCAGCCGGGACAGCGCGGGGCCGTCGAGCGTGCCCGCGCCGGCCTGCCGGGCCGCGGCCGCCACGCCCGGCGACTCGTCCAGCAGACCCAGCACCTGCGCCACCACGCCGCCGTAGACGTCGGCGTCCACCAGCAGGGTGGTCACCTCCAGCCGGGCCGCCTCGTCGGCGAGGCCCACCGCGACCGTGGTCCGCCCCGGGGCGCCGGTCGGGCCCCAGACGGCGACCACCCGGCCGCGGCCCGCCGGGCGGGGTGGTTCCTCCTCGTCCGGCCCGGCCGGGCGGAGGGCCGCACGCGGGTCGGCGACGTCACGCCCGGCCGGTGCGCCCCCGGCCACCGCAGCACGCAGGGCCCGGGCGATCTCCTCCGGCGGCGCGTCGGCAGGCAGCACCCGCTCGACCCCGAGCTGGCGCAGCCGGTCACCGGCCCGCACGTCCCCGGGCTCGACCAGGCCGACGACCGCCACCCCGGCGGCGACCAGGCGGGTCACGGCCGCGACGTCCAGCCGCCGGAGCTCAGCGGAGAGCAGGGCGGCCTGGCCGGTGCCGGTGCTGGCGGCCGCCAGCAGATCGGCGACGTCGACACACCGACGGACCACGGTGACGCCGTGGTCCTCCCGGTCCAGAGCGCCGACCAGCTCGGACTCCCAGGCCGCTCCCGTGACAGCGGTGAAGACCTGCAGCGACATCAGCCGGTCGGCCCAGCGCCGGGGGCAGCGTCGGCAGTGGCGTCGACGGAGTTCCGGACGACCACGACCAGCCCGCGGCCACCGATGGCGGCCAGCACCTCCGGAGCCTCGTCGGCCGGGACCGTCACCACCACCTGCAGGGTGCTCGTGGACGCCGACAGCACACCGTCGGACCGGCCGGTCACCGCCTGGACGGGCGCGGCGCCGACCACCAGGTCCACGTCGCCGCCGGTCTCCAGCGACGCGCCCACGGCCGGGTCGGCCACCGCGTAGACGTCGACCAGCTGGCCACGGGCGAGCCCCGGCGGCACGAACCCGGCCTGGACGGGCAGCGCGAGCTGCACCTGCCCGGTCACCTCCTCCAGCGCCGACCGGGGCAGCAGCTCACCGGCGCGGACCGCCCGTGCCAGCACCCGCCCCTCGGGGCGGGTGCTCGCGGCCAGGTAGGAGCCGGCGACGTCGTCCAGCCGCACCGACACCGGCACCAGGTCCTCCGCGGTCAGCACGGTGCCGGCCGCGAGGTCGGCGTCGGCCGACCAGACGGGCACGGTCGCATCGGCGGCGGTGACCACCCGCGCACCGACCAGCACCGACCCGAGGACCAGCAGCACCCCGAGGACGAGGCGCAGGTCCAGCCAGCGCGGTGGGCGCACGCGCCGGACGACCGGGCCGGTCGACGGCGACTCGACGCCGGGGACCGCGGAGGTGGTCGGCGCGCTCATGGACGGGTCGTCCTCCCGGCTCCTCGGCCGTCCGGATCGCTGTCCGGGGCGGTACCGCACGGTGCGGCGGAGGCAGATCATGGCCGAGGGACCGCGGGCCGCGCAGCCGTTGTCCACACCTTCGGGTGGACGATGCGGCTGCAGGTCACCCGACTGACAGACTGACGACCACCTTCGACGGGAGAGCGACCACCTCATGGCGACCCAGCGGTTCTGGACCCTCGACGACGTCGCGGAGATCCTCAACGTCTCCTGGTCGCAGGCCTACGCACTGGTCCGCCGCAAGGAGCTGGGCGCCATCCAGATCGGCGGCCGGGGTCAGTGGCGGGTGGAGAAGGACGAGCTGGAGCGCTTCATCCAGCAGAAGTACGCCGAGGCCCGCGCGGTCGAGCCGGAGGCGGCTGAGACCGAGGTCGACTCGCCCTCCTGACCGGCTGGGCCGCCGGTTCAGACGACGGCCGGCGGCAGGGTCCGCACGGCGGCCACCGCGGACAGCACGACCGCCCGCACCCCGCTGACCGCACCCCGACGGCGCGGACGGTCCACCGCGTGCTCGGCCAGCTCCAGGTGGTCGGCGCCGACGCGGTCCACCGTGCCCGCGAAGACGCTGCCGTCGTCGAGCAGGCACTGCACCGTCGCGCGGTCGCGGGCCAGCCCACGCAGTGCCCGGCGCAGGTCCAGCCGCGACGGCGCCCCACCGGCGGCGACCTCGACGGTCAGCGTCGTCAGCCCGCCCACGGCCCGGACCGCGCGGGTGGCGACCAGCAGCTCCCGCTGCTGGACGTCGACGAGCAGCAGCCAGTCGACGCCGACCTCGACCAGCCGGCCGCCGAGCTCGCCGGCCCCGGCACAGGTCAGCAGCACCTCGGCACCGAGGGCACCGCGCAGCCGCTCGGCCAGCCGCACCTGCCCGACCGCCGCCCGTGACCGGGACGCCGCCTCGGCGTCGAGCTCGGCCACCTCCTGGTCAGCGGCCTGCGCCTCGAGGTCGGCGAACAGCTGCTCCCAGCGCATGGCGGGAGCGTAGCTCGTCCACAGATCCTTGCGTTTGGTTGCATTTGCTTGCAGTAGTGCTGTTTGGTGGACATCCAGGAGGTGTGATGTCCACTCGACGATGGCTGACGACGACGGCGGTGATGGCCGTCATCGCCTGGGCGCTGGCCGCCCTCGGGGCCGATCCGATCGCGCTGCGGGGTGCGCTGGCCGATCCGCAGGGATTCGTCGACGGCGCAGGCGCCGACGCGCTCGTGCTCGTCGGCGTCACCGCGGCGGCCTGGTCGTGCTGGGCCTGGGGCGCCGTCGGCCTGCTGCTCACCGCGCTCTCCACCGCACCGGGCGCGGCGGGATGGATCGCGGGATGGCTGCTCCACGCCCTGCTGCCGGCCGGCGCCCGGCGCGCGGCCGCGCTGGCCATCGGCCTGGGGCTGGTCACCGCGGCGCCCACGGTGGCGTGGCCCGCGCCGACCGACGTCGCGACCGCCGCCGATGCCTCCGACGTCGGGCCGGCGCTGTCCGTGGACTGGCCGCTCGGGCCGGACCCCGACTGGCCCCGGGCCGATGCCCGGCCCAGCACCCCACCCGACGAGCCCTCCGGCGCAGCCGAGCCCCACCGGGCCGCGACGCACGTGGTGCTGCGCGGGGACTGCCTCTGGGACATCGCAGCCGCCTGGCTGGCCCACACCTCCCCCGGCACGCCCGTCACCGACGCCGCCACCGCCTCCGCGGTCAGCGACTGGTGGCAGGCGAACGCCGACGTGATCGGCCCCGACCCCGACCTCCTGCTGCCCGGTCAGGTGCTGCAGGCACCGCCCCTGCCCTCCGAGGAGCTCCGATGAGCGCACCCCAGCACCAGCTGACCCCGCCGGCCCCCAGCGCGGGCGACCCGACCACCCGACCACGACTGCACCTGGCGGTGGTGCGCACGCCGGGGCCGGCGCTGGAGCCCGCAGAGCACCCGGTCCGGCTGCTCCTGCCCGGTCACCGGCACCGGCGGCCGGCTCCGCCGCCAGGTCCGCGCCCCCGCCTGGACCGGCGGCCCCAGCCCCAGCACGCCCCGGAGGAGGTCGAGTTCGGTCCCCGCTGGTCGGGACGGGCCGACCTGCCCGACGCGGTCTCCGCCGGACGTCGGCTGGTCACCCTCACCCTCGAGGCGTTCGCCGGCCGCCGGCCGATGGCGCAGCTGCAGCCCCTGGTGACCCCGGCGCTCTTCACCGCCCTGGCCCAGCGGCGCCGGCCCCGCTGGTGCACCGAGGGGACGGCGCCACTGCTGGTGGGCCGGGTGCACGTCTGCGAGCCGGTCGACGGCGTCGCCGAGGTCAGCGTGGTGGCCCGCCGGGGCGGGCGTGCCCACGCGGTCGCCGCTCGCCTGGAGGGCATCGACGGGCGCTGGCGGTGCACCGCGCTGCAGATCGGCTGACGGCCCCGTCCGGAGGCTCGCCCGAGCGTGCGAGGGTCAAGAGGGACGGGGTCCTTCGTGACGCCCCGCCGACCGGACGGTCAGCGGGGCGTCGTCGACGGATCAGCTGGTGGCGGCCGACCCGTGGCACTGCTTGAACTTCTTGCCCGAGCCGCAGGGGCACGGCGCGTTCCGCGGGGTCTCCTTGGTGCCGGTGACCGTCGCCGACTTGGCCGCCTTCGGCCGGCCGGCGTCCTTCGCCGAGGGGTCCAGGCTCGGGGCGCTGTAGCTCAGCTGCTCCTGCTTCGGCGCCTCCAGGCCCTTGACCGACAGCTCCGGTCCGGTGCTCGCCGCAGCCGGCGCCTCCGGCTCGGCCGGCGCCTCCGGCATCGCCGTGGCAGCCACCGGCGCGGCCTTCCGCACGCGCCGGGCGGAGCTCGTCGTCCCAGCGCCGTCGCCGGTGCCGTCACCGTTGCCGTTCGCGGTCGGCGCCGCACCGTCGCCGTTCCCGGTGGGAACGGCCACCGCACCGTCCCCGTCGGCCGGCCGCGACGCGGGGGTCTGCGCAGGCGGCGAGGTCCGGGCCGGTGCCGAGGCCTGCGCCGCCGTCGCGGTCGCGGCCTGGGCCGCCGCGGCGGCGGCCTGCCGGGCGAGGACCCGCTGGGTGCCGGCCTGGGCGCGGGCCAGCGCCTCGGCCTCGGACTGCGCCTGCTTGGCCCGGGCCTCGGCCTCCTGCTGCTCCTTGGTCTTGACCTCGAGGTTGAACAGGAAGCCGACGGACTCCTCCTTGATCCCGTCGAGCATCGCGTTGAACATGTCGTAGCCCTCGCGCTGGTACTCCACGACCGGGTCGCGGTTGGCCATCGCGCGCAGGTGGATGCCGGCCCGCAGGTAGTCCATCTCGTAGAGGTGCTCGCGCCACTTGCGGTCCAGCACCGAGAGCAGCACCCGCCGCTCCAGCTCGCGCATGACCTCCGCGCCGAGCCCGGACTCCCGCTCCTCGTAGGCGCGGTGCACGTCGGCGAGCAGCTCTTCCTTGAGCACGTCGGCGGTCAGCGCGGCCTGGTCACCGTCGGCCACCCGGTCCAGCAGCTCCTGCCGGTCCAGACCCACCGGGTAGAGCGCCTTGAGCCCGGTCCACAGCTGCTCGAGGTCCCAGTCCTCGGCGTAGCCGATCTCGGTGGCGCCGTCGACGTAGGCGGCGACGACGTCGTCGACCATGCCGCGCACCTGCACGTGCAGGTCCTCGCCGTCGAGCACCTTGCGGCGCTCGGCGTAGATGACGGTGCGCTGGCGGTTCAGCACCTCGTCGTACTTGAGGACGTCCTTGCGGACCTCGTAGTTCTGCTGCTCCAGCTGCGTCTGCGCCGAGCGGATGGCCCGGCTGACCATCTTGTGCTCGATCGGCTGGTCGTCCGGGACGCGCAGCGTGTTCATCATGTTCTCGAGCATCGGCCCGTTGAACCGACGCATCAGGTCATCGCCCAGCGACAGGTAGAACCGGGACTCCCCCGGGTCGCCCTGCCGGCCGGAGCGGCCGCGCAGCTGGTTGTCGATGCGGCGGCTCTCGTGCCGCTCGGTGCCCAGCACGTAGAGGCCCCCGGCCTCGGCGACCTGGTCGTGCTCGGCCTTGACCTGCGCCTTGGCCGCGGCGAGCGCGTCGTCCCAGGCGGCCTCGTACTCCTCCGGGGTGTCCGTCGGGTTGAGGCCCTTGGCCCGCAGCGTCTCGTCGGCGATGAACTCGGCGTTGCCGCCGAGCTGGATGTCGGTGCCGCGGCCGGCCATGTTGGTGGCCACGGTGACCGCGCCCAGCCGGCCGGCCATCGCGATGATCGCCGCCTCCCGGGCGTGGTTCTTCGCGTTGAGCACCTCGTGCGGGATGCCGCGGCGGAGCAGGAACTTCGCCAGCACCTCGGACTTCTCCACGCTGGCGGTGCCCACCAGCACCGGCTGGCCGGCCTCGTGCCGCTCGGCGATGTCGTCGACGACCGCCTCGAACTTCGCCTTCTCGGTCTTGTAGATCAGGTCGGCCTCGTCGGCCCGGATCATCGGCCGGTTCGTCGGGATCGGGACCACGCCCAGCCCGTAGGTCTGGTGCAGCTCCGCGGCCTCGGTCTGCGCCGTGCCGGTCATGCCGGAGAGCTTGGTGTAGAGCCGGAAGTAGTTCTGCAGGGTGATCGTGGCGAGGGTCTGGTTCTCGTCCTTGATCTGCACCCGCTCCTTGGCCTCGATGGCCTGGTGCATGCCCTCGTTGTAGCGGCGGCCGGCCAGCACGCGGCCGGTGAACTCGTCGACGATGAGCACCTCGCCGTTGCTGACGATGTACTGCTGGTCCTTCTTGAACAACTCCTTGGCCTTCAGGGCGTTGTTCAGGTAGCTGATCAGCGGGGTGTTGGCCGCCTCGTAGAGATTGTCGATGCCCAGCTGGTCCTCGACGAACTCCACGCCCTCCTCGGTGATGGCGACCGTCCGCTTGCTCTCCTCGACCTCGTAGTGCCGGTCGCGCTTCATCAGCGGGGCGATGCGGGCGAACTCGCCGTACCAGCGGGCACTGGACTCGGCCGGGCCGCTGATGATCAGCGGGGTGCGGGCCTCGTCGATGAGGATCGAGTCGACCTCGTCGACGATGGCGTAGGCGTGACCGCGCTGCACCAGGTCGTTCTTGGACCAGGCCATGTTGTCGCGCAGGTAGTCGAAGCCGAACTCGTTGTTCGTGCCGTGCGTGATGTCGGCCAGGTACTGCTCGCGGCGCACCGCCGGAGCCTGACCGGAGACGATCGTGCCGACGCTCAGGCCCAGGAACCGCTGCACGCGGCCCATCCACTCCGCGTCGCGGGTGGCGAGGTAGTCGTTGGTGGTGATGACGTGCACGCCCTCGCCGGAGAGCGCGTTCAGGTAGGCGGGCAGCACACCGGTGAGCGTCTTGCCCTCACCGGTCTTCATCTCGGCGATGTTGCCCAGGTGCAGCGCGGCACCACCCATGAGCTGGACCCGGTAGTGCCGCTGGCCCAGCGTGCGCTTGCTCGCCTCGCGGACCACCGCGAACGCCTCGGGCAGCAGCTGGTCGAGGGTCTCGCCATCGCCGTAGCGCGCCTTGAACTCGTCGGTCTTGGCCCGCAGCTCGGCGTCGGTCAGGTCGACGACGTCGACCTCGAGCGCCTCGACCGCATCGGCGATCTTCGACAGACGACGGACGATCTTGCCCTCACCGGCACGCAGGATCTTGGAGAACACCACGACCCCAGCGTAGGCGGCCCGGCCGAGGAGCGGTCCCGACGTGGCCGAACTCCCTACCCAGCACGGGTCCGGCCGTACCGTCTGCGAGCGTGTCCTCCCCCACCCCGCCGCCCCGGCCGCCGTCCTTCGGTCCCGGGCTGGTCGCCCTCCTCACCGAACGCCACCTGGCGACGCTCACCACGCTGCGCGCCGACGGCACGCCGCACGTGGTCCCGGTCGGGGTGACCCTCGACCCGGCCACCGGGACCGCACGGGTGATCACCTCGGGCACGTCGGTGAAGGCCCGGAACGTGCGCGGCGGGCAGGACCGGGTCGCCGTCTGCACCGTCGACGGACGGCGCTGGGCGACGCTGGAGGGGACGGCGGTGGTGCGGGAGGACGCTGCGTCGGTCGCCGACGCCGAGGCCCGCTACGCCCGCCGCTACCAGCAGCCGCGGCCCAACCCCGCGCGGGTGGTCATCGAGATCTCGGTGGACCGGGTGCTGGGCAACGCCTGAACACCTCGGCACGACAACTGGCCGGGGTCCTTTCGCTGACCACCGAGGTGGTGCGCACCGAACGGGTCGTGCTGCGGCCCTACCGGCCGGACGACGTCGACGCGGTGTTCGCTGCCTGCCAGGACCCGGACATCGGGCGCTGGATCCCGGCCGTGGGCCCGTCCTACGGCCGCGCGGACGCCGCGACGTGGGTCACCCGCGAGGCACCGGGTGAACGGCAGGCGGGCACCGGGCTGACCGTGGCGATCGAGGCCGACGGCGAGGTCGTCGGGTCGACCGGCGTGCACCGCATCAACCAGCACCCGCTGGGCCCGGAGGTCGGCTACTGGATCGCGGGGCACGCGCGTGGCCGGGGGTACGCGGCGGAGGCGGCGCACGCGATGGCGGAGTGGGCCATCGGGCTGGGCGCCCCGCGGGTGTACCTGGTCGCCGACGTGGCCAACACCGGCTCGCAGTCCGTCGCCCGCCGGGCGGGCTTCAGCCAGGAGGGCGTGCTGCGGGTCTACCTGCACTACGCCGACGGCAGCACCGCCGACGCGGCGCTGTTCGCCCGGCTGCCCGGCGACTGACGAAGGACGGCGGGCCGCCTCCCGGAGGGGAGACGGCCCGCCGTCGGCCTCCCTGCAGGGGCCCGCCGCGAGCTCGCGAGTGGCGGGGGGCAGGGAGGTCCTTCTTCAGACGGTGGCCGGCTGTCGGTCGGCGGTCGCGACGGTGTCCCCAGCGCTCTCCGCGTCCGCCCCGGCGGTCTCGCTCGCCGGCACCTGCGCGCCGAGCCGGATGAGCCCGTAGTCGAAGGCGTGCCGGCGGTAGACCACCGACGGCTGCCCGGTGTCAGCGCACAGGAACAGGAAGAAGTCGTGGCCCACGAGCTCCATCTCGTAGAGGGCCTGGTCGACGTGCATCGGCGTGGCCGAGTGCACCTTCTCGCGCACGATCCGGCCGGGCAGGTGCTCGTCCAGGTCGGTGACCGCCGGCTCCGCGCCCGCCTCGATGTCGGGTGCCCCGCCACCGAGGTCGGCCGTGTCCGCGGTCAGCAGCTCCTCCACCGGCGCGTCGGAGACGCCCTCGAGGCGCACGCTCGGCGGCGTCCGGCGGCCGTGGTGCACGCGGCGGCGGTCGTTGGCCCGCCGCAGCCGGTTCTCCAGCTTGTTCACCGCGAGTTCGAGCGCGGCGTAGAAGTCGGGGGCGCACGCCTCGGCGCGGGCGACGGGGCCCTTGCCCCGCAGGGTGATCTCCACGCGCTGGCAGTTGGCTGCCTGGCGCGGGTTCTTCTCGTGCAACAGCTCGACGTCGATGCGGATCAGCTTGCCGTCGAAGCGTTCGAGCTGGCCGACCTTGTCCTCGACGTGCGTGCGGAAGTGCTCGGGCACCTCGACGTTGCGTCCACGGACCACGATCTCCATGAGACCTCCCGGTGAGCGGGTGTGATCGAACCGACGCTAGCTGCCTCCCCGGGTTCCCGACACCGGAAACGGTGGTCACCGGGGTCCCAGGTCACCGACGCACGGTGAAGGTCCCTGGTGGGGGCGGGACCCGGGGCCCGGGCGCGCGCCGTGGCGTCGCCGCCACGACCGCCGCCAGCACCGGCGTGTCGCCCGGCGGCCCGGAGCCGGTGCGCAGCGCCCGGGCCGCCTCGGTCAGGGTGGCTCCGCTGCTCACCACGTCGTCGACCACCACCAGCACCCCGGACGGCGCCGGCGGACGCCGCACGACGAACCGGCCGGCCAGGTTCGCCTGCCGCTCCCGGGCACCGAGGCCCGCGCTGTCCGTGGTGCCCCGGCGCCGCCGAAGCAGCGGGACCGTCGCCGCCGCCATCCCGGCGTCGCGCAGCTCGGCTCCCGCCCGGTCGGCCAGCTCGCGCACGTGGTCCCGGCCGCGGGCCCGCACCGCCGCGGCGGAGCTGGGCACCGGCACCAGCAGCACCGGCGCGCTCGGCCCAGGCGGCTGCGCCAGGCCGGTCAGCACCGCGGCGACCGCCAGCGCCAGCGCGCTGCCCAGCGGGTCGGCCAGCTCGGCCCGGCCGTGCTCCTTGAACGCGACCACCGCCGGGCGCACCGGCCCGGCGTAGGCGCCGGCGGCGACCGTCGGCGGGAAGCCCGGCGGGTGCCGCCGCGGCTGGGCGAGCCGGGGCCGGGTCAGCAGCGCCCGGCAGCGGGGGCACAGCACCGGGCCGGGCACCGCGCACCCGGCACAGGCACGCGGCAGCACCAGGTCGGCCAGCGCCCGGGCCGCCTCTCCCAGCAGGCTCCCCGACGGGCTCCCGGAGCCCGTGCCGGCCGGCGTCGCGCCCACGGGCCTCAGGCTGCCCGACCGGCGGCGGGACCGGCGACGCGCACGGCGGCCTGGGGACGGCCACCGGGGCTGGGGACGGCGTCCGCCGCCGGCAGCTCAGAGCGGGTAGAAGGGTGCGGCACCGGCCAGCGGGCCGGCGCTGCGGATCGGGGTCACCCAGGTGCCGCTGACCAGCTGCCAGATCGTGCCGCCGGCGCTGACCAGCAGCGGGCGGCCCGGCGCGGCGGCCAGGCCCGTCCGGTCGCCGGGCAGGCCCGCGGTGGCCAGCTCGGTCAGCGCCCAGCCGTCGACGTCGACCGCCCAGGGGACGGTGCGCTCCTCCCCCGCGTCGGCGGCGAGCACGACCAGCACGCCCGCGCTGCGCCACGCCACGTCGGTGACCTGGCGCAGCGACGGGGTGATCGACCGCAGGTCGCGGACGCTCACCGCCTCCTCGTCGCGGACCACGGTGCCGACGTAGAGCCGGCCACCCTCCGGGCCCTCGAGGACGACGGCCGCCCGGACCCCGTCCGGCGACAGCTGGAACGCCGTCGCGCGGCCCAGGCCGGGCAGCGTGGTCGCGCTGACCGTCTGCGGGGCGCCTCCGGCGGCGAGCCGCACCACCTCGGTGCCGTCGCGGACCGTCCACACCTCCGCGCGGGGCCCCGCGGTGGTCGGCGGGGTGAACCCGGGCCCCCCGAGCACCGGGGCCATCTCCCCGCCGTACGGCCCGGCGAACAGCGTGGCCGGTGCGCCCGTCGGCGACACCGTCGTCGAGACCCCCGCCGTCAGGCCCAGCGCGCCGTCCCGGTCGGTGGTGATCGCCGCGGACTGCAGCCCGTAGGCGCCGGCGCCCGCCGGCCCCGGCGCCGGCTCCCCGTCGGTGGCCCGGCGGAGCGCGCCGTCGGCGAGGTAGTGCCCGACGGCATCGGCCGGCGCGTAGTCCGGGTCCAGACGCACCCAGTCCTCGGTCGTCTGCGCGGCGGCCAGGCCGGTGAGGCCCAGCGGCTGGCCGTCGCGGAGCACCTCCACCGCGCCGAGGCCGGCGCGCACCAGCGTCCAGACCAGCTGGCCGGCCGCGGCCTCCACCGTCGTGTCGGTGACGCCGTCGGGCCAGGTGAGGTCGACCGTCGCCGTCTGGCCGGACACCTGGACGGCGCTGCGGAGCGTCGCCCCCTCCAGCGGGTTCACCACCCCGGCGGCGATCGTCGGCGCCGGTCCGGCGAGGAGCCGCTCCACCAGCAGGTTGTACTGGGCGTCACCGGAGACCAGGTAGCGGGGATCGGGGACGACCCGGCTGAGCGTGGGGTCGAGGAAGAACGCGTCGAGCTGCTCGTAGGTGCGCTCGAAGTCCGGTTGCAACATGACCAGGCCACCCGGCGGGTCGGTGATCCGCCACTCACCCTCCTCCTCGACGAGGGTGAAGGCGCGGTCGTAGGGAGCGTCGCCCGCCACGGTGAAGACACCGCGCTGGTCGACGCTGCCCACCTGGGCCGCGGCCACCTCGACGGTGCCCGGCTGGGTGCGCACCGCGGCGTAGTCCCGGCTGATGATCGTGACGCCGTCGGCGTCGGACCAGGACTGCGCGGCCCCCGCGGCCAGGTACTGGCGGGCCACCGGGTGGTTGCGGGTCGGGCTGGCGCTGGCCTCGATGAAGCCCCGGACGACCTCCTCCGGGGTCGCCCCGGACACCGGCCCGAACGGCTCGACGCCGACGTCCCCGCGGGGTGGCTGCGGCACCTGGGTGATCTGCACGGTCGGCGAGCTGCTCGGCACGGTGCTGCAACCGGCCAGCACCAGGACCGCCAGCAGGCCCAGCAGCGCGGTCCACCGCGGCCGGGCGGTCACCGGGCGTCCTCCGCCCGGCGCGGCATGACCGGGCGCAGCGGCAGCGGGCTGCTGGTCAGCGCCGCGCCCGCGGTCAGCGGCACGGTGAGCCGGAACTGGGCGCCCTGCCCCGGCTGACCCCACACCTGCAGCCAGCCCCCGTGCAGCCGGGCGTCCTCCAGGCTGATCGACAGGCCCAGCCCGCTGCCGCCCACCGTGCGCACCCGGGAGGGGTCGGCGCGCCAGAACCGGTCGAAGACGTGCTGGGCGTCGGCGTTGCTCAACCCGACGCCGTGGTCCCGGACGGTGATCGCCGCGGCGCTGCCCGAGGCGGCCAGGGTGAGCTCCACCGGACGCCCGGTGCCGTGCTCGATCGCGTTGCCCACCAGGTTGCGCAGCACCCGCTCGATCCGCCGGCCGTCGACCTCGGCGACGACCGGCTTGGCGGGGACGTCGACCCGCAGCTCGCAGCCGTGCCGCTCGGCGAGCGCGGTCATCCCGTCGACCGACTGCTGGACCAGCAGCCGCAGGTCCTGCGCCTCGGCGTCCAGCACCGCGGCGCCGGCGTCGTACCGGCTGATCTCCAGCAGGTCCGACAGCAGCACCTCGAAGCGGTTCAGCTCGGCCTGCAGCAGCTCCGCGGAGCGGGCCACCGCCGGGTCGAACTCGTCGCGGGCGTCGTGCAGGACGGCGGCTGCCATCTGCACCGTGGTCAGCGGCGTGCGCAGCTCGTGGGACACGTCGGAGGTGAACCGCTGCTGCAGCTGGGACAGGCCCTCCAGCTGGGTGATCTGGCGCTGCAGGCTGTCGGCCATCGCGTTGAAGCTGGTGGCCAGCCGGGCGAGCTCGTCCTCCCCGCGGACGGCCAGACGCTCCTCCAGGTGCCCCTCGGCGAGCCGCTGGGCGCTGCCCGCGGCGCGCCGCACCGGGTCGACGACCAGCCGGGTGACCAGCACTCCGATGCCCACCACGAACAGCACCAGGGCGGTCCCGCTGATCACCACGGTGCTGCGGATCAGCTCCAGGCTCTCCTGCTCCTGGTCCAGCGGGAAGGCGAAGTACAGCTCCACCCGCTCCCCCGCCTCGGCGTCCGTGGGCACCGGCGCCCCGACCAGCAGGGTCGGCACCGGCTCGCCCTGGTCGTCGGGCACGGGCGCGTAGCGGTAGGCCTGCGAGCCGGCGGCGACCTCCGCCCGCAGGTCGGCGGGGAGCGCCGGGTAGACGTCGCGCCGGCTGACCGCCGGCCGCTCGAACTCGCCCGAGCGGTAGAGCATCACGACGTCGAAGTCGCCGGCGGCGCCACCGCGCTGCTGCAGCCCCTCGACGGTGCGGGCCAGCGCGGAGCGCACGCTGGCGGAGTCACCGGTGGCGATGGCGCTGACCTCGGACTGGGCGAACGGGATGCCGTTGAGCGACTGGTCGATCGCCGCCTGCTCCTTCACGCCCAGCAGCTGGTCGGTGATCTGGCGGAACAGCACCAGGCTGACGACGACCACCACCGCCCCCGCGACCACCACGGTGATCGAGGCGACCCGCAGCTGCAGCGAGGAGCGCCAGGCGTGCAACGCCCGGCGGGCCAGCCGCCAGCTGCCGACCAGCGTCTTGCGGCGGGCCCGCCGGGCCCGGCGACGCAGCCCGCGCCGCAGCCGCTGGGCGGTGCCGGGGGCACCGCCCGGACGCGCGGCCTGCGCGGCGTCGGGTCCGGCCGCCGGCGGGGCCGAGGTGACGGGCGGCACGGTGCTCACCGGCCGGACGGCCCGCTCACGGCGCCCACTGGCTCGCTCCCGCGGCCCGCTCCGCTCACGGGGGGCCGGCCTTGTAGCCGACGCCGCGGACGGTCAGCACGACCTCCGGCTTCTCCGGGTCGCGCTCGACCTTGGCGCGCAGCCGCTGCACGTGCACGTTGACCAGCCGGGTGTCCGCCGCGTGCCGGTAGCCCCACACCTGCTCCAGCAGCAGCTCGCGGGTGAACACCTGGCGGGGCTTGCGGGCCAGCGCCACCAGCAGGTCGAACTCCAGCGGGGTCAGCGCGATCGGCACGCCGTCCCGGGTGACCTGGTGGGCCGGGACGTCGATGGACACGTCACCGATGGACAGGCTCTCGGCCTGCCCGTTCTCACCGCGCCGCAGCTGGGCCCGCACCCGGGCGACCAGCTCCACCGGCTTGAACGGCTTGGTCACGTAGTCGTCGGCGCCGGCCTCCAGGCCCTGCACGACGTCGATCGTGTCGCCCTTGGCGGTCAGCATGATCACCGGCACGGTCGACTGGCTGCGGATGTCCTGGCAGATCTGCAGGCCGTTGCGGCCGGGCAGCATCAGGTCCAGCAGCACCAGGTCCGGCCGGACCTGCTGGAACGTGGCGAGCGCGCGGGCGCCGTCGGACACGAAGGCCGGCTCGTAACCCTCACGCCGCAGCACGATGCCGAGCATCTCGGCGAGGGCGGCGTCGTCGTCGACGACCAGCACGCGGCCGCGACTGGCTCCTGGCATGGGTGCGGAAGGGGGCACGGCGCCATTGTGCGTGACGGAGCGCGGCAATCGTTCCCACCCGCCCGGGAAACCCCCGCCCCTCACCCCGATCGGGGTGAGGGGCGGGTGGTGACGTGCTGGAACGGCCCCCTCGCAGGATCCCGCCGCGAGCGTGCGAGCGGTGGGGGGCGAGGGGGTCCTTCGTCAGTAGCGGTAGTGGTCGCTCTTGTACGGGCCCTCGACGGGGACGCCGAGGTAGTCGGCCTGGACCTTGGTCAGCGTCGTGAGCTTCACCCCGAGCGCGTCGAGGTGCAGCCGGGCCACGTGCTCGTCGAGCTTCTTGGGCAGCACGGTGACGCCGGGGGTCTTGCCCTCGTAGGCGGCGCGGTTGTTCCACAGCTCGATCTGGGCGAGCGTCTGGTTGGAGAACGACGCGCTCATCACGAAGCTCGGGTGCCCGGTGGCGTTGCCGAGGTTCAGCAGCCGCCCCTCGGAGAGCACGATGATCGTGTGGCCGTCGGCGAACCGCCACTCGTCGACCTGCGGCTTGATCGTGGTGCGGGTGACCCCCGGGGTGCGGGCCAGACCGGCCATGTCGATCTCGTTGTCGAAGTGGCCGATGTTGCCGATGATCGCCTGGTGCTTGGTCGAGGCCAGCTGCTCGGCGGAGATGATGTCCTTGTTGCCGGTGGCGGTGATGATGATGTCGGCCTTGCCGATCACCTCGTCGAGGGTGGTCACCTCGTAGCCGTGCATCGCCGCCTGCAGGGCGTTGATCGGGTCGATCTCGGTGACGATCACCCGGGCGCCCTGGCCGCGCAGCGACTCCGCGCAGCCCTTGCCGACGTCGCCGTAGCCGCAGACGACGGCGACCTTCCCGCCGATCATCACGTCGGTGGCCCGGTTCAGGCCGTCGATGAGCGAGTGCCGGCAGCCGTAGAGGTTGTCGAACTTGCTCTTGGTGACCGAGTCGTTGACGTTGATCGCCGGGAAGAGCAGCCGGCCCTCGCGGGCGAGCTCGTACAGCCGCAGCACGCCGGTGGTGGTCTCCTCGGTGACGCCCTTGATGCCCTGGCCGATCCGGGTCCAGTACTGCCCGTCGGTGGCCAGCGTGCCGCGCAGCACGTCGAGGATCACGCCGTACTCCTCGGAGTCGGCGTCGGTGGTGTCGGGCACGACGCCGTCGGCCTCGAACCGGGTGCCCAGGTGGATCAGCAGGGTGGCGTCACCGCCGTCGTCGAGCACCATGTTCGGCCCGACGACGTCCCCGTTCTCGTCGCGGAACTCGAACAGGCGCTGGGTGCACCACCAGTACTCCTCCAGCGTCTCGCCCTTCCAGGCGAACACCGGGACGCCGGTCGGCTCCTCCGGCGTGCCGTCGCCGACGACGATCGCGGCGGCCGCGTGGTCCTGGGTGGAGAAGATGTTGCAGCTGACCCACCGCACGTCGGCGCCGAGCGCCGTCAGCGTCTCGATGAGCACCGCTGTCTGGATGGTCATGTGCAGCGAGCCGGCGATCCGGGCGCCGGCCAGCGGCTGCGCGTCGCCGTACTCGGCGCGCAGCGCCATCAGCCCGGGCATCTCGTGCTCGGCGAGGGAGATCTCCTTGCGGCCGAAGCCGTGCAGGGAGAGGTCGGCGACCTTGAAGTCGCCGTCGGTCAGGACGGGGTTGCCAGTGCTGGCGGTCATGTCGCTCCAGTGTCCGGTCCACCCGGTCGGGTGGGCTGCCGTCGGTCGCTGAGCCCCTGACGATCGGTCAGGAGGACGCGGTGAGCGAGCATGCCGAGGCTTCGGCGGGGCTCGTGCCGTCGTCCAGACTAACGCCCGCTCAGCGGAGGGCGGTGGTGCTCCGGTAGAGCACCGCCGGGCCCCGGGCGGTGACCGGCGCGCCCGCCGGCACGAACGCCGACTGCCCTTGCGCCAGCACCAGCTCGCCGTCGGCCGAGGCCAGCCGCGCGGTGCCCTCGGCGCACAGCAGCAGCTGCGGCCCCGGGGTGGTCAGCACACCGGGGTCGACGTCGACCTGGCACCGGGTGAGGTCGAAGTCGTCGACCGGGACCGGGTAGCGCAGACCGCCGGGGCCGAGCACCGGGTGGATCACCGGGACCCTGCCGTCGGTGAAGTCCAGCACCTCGATCAGCGCCGCGAGGTCGACGTGCTTGCTGGTGAGCCCACCGCGCAGCACGTTGTCCGAGCTGGCCATCACCTCGACGCCGGCTCCGCACAGGTAGGCGTGCAGGTTGCCGGCGGGCAGGAAGACGGCCTCACCCGGGGCGAGCCGGAGGTGGTTGCACATCAGCGAGATGACGACGCCGGGGTCACCGGGGTACTTCTCGGCCAGCGTGGCGGCCCAGCGGTAGGTGTTGATGAACTCCGGGTCGTGCGCGGCCACGAAGGACGCGGCCCGCTCGGCCACCGCCGAGACCAGCGACGTCCTGCGCAGCTCCGACAGCGCCAGCAGCTGCGGGATCGCCGCCCGCAGGCCGCCGTGGGCGAGCGCCGCGATGGTCGGCATCAGCTCGGGCAGCTGGAGCTTCGCCAGGCAGTGCAGCGACTCCTCCACCGGCCGGAAGCCGCACAGCGCCTCGACGGGGGTGATCGCGAGCAGGATCTCCGGCTTGTGGAAGGGGTCCTTGAAGGTCCGGGTGGGGTCGTCGAGCGGGACCCCCGCCGCTTCCTCCGCGGCGAACCCGACCTCGGCCTGGGCGGTCGTGGGGTGCGCCTGCAGGGACAACGGCTGGTCGGCGGCCAGCACCTTCATCAGGAAGGGGAGGCGGTCACCGAACCGGCGTCGCACGGCGGCGCCCAGCATCCCCTCCGGGTCACCGGCGATGGCCTTGTCCAGCGGTCGCCCGTCCGAGAGCACGCTCGGCTGCCCGGGGTGGGCCCCCATCCACAGCTCCGCGTGCGGCTGGTCGGCCGGCGAGGGCTCACCCAGCAGCTCGGGGATGACCGTGTACGAACCCCAGGGGTAATGGCGCACGGCGTTCGTCATCTGCCACATCGCCGGGGACAGTACCTCCGGCGCCCCGCAGTGCCGCCGACCGGCGCCGCTGGTCACCCCTCGTGGCGAGGTCGCCCGACCGGATCGGCCACCTGCGCCCGCCGGATGTCGGGCTCCAGGTAGATGACCCGGGCGATCGGCACGGCGGCCCGGATCCGCGCCTCCGCGTCGTCGATGGCCCGCGCAACGGCGCGGGCGGACTCGTCGTGCCGGACGGCGATCTTGGCCGCCACGAGCAGCTCCTCGGGGCCCAGGTGCTGGGTCCGCATGTGGATCAGCTCGATGCCCCCGTCGGCGAGCGCACGCACGATCGCCCGCCGCATGTCCGGGGTCGCCGACTCACCGAGGAGCAGGCTCTTGGTCTCGGCGGCCAGGATCACCGCGATCACCACCAGCAGGACGCCGATCGCGACCGTGCCCAGGCCGTCGTAGACCCCGTTCCCCGTGACGGTCGACAGCCCCACCCCCAGCAGCGCCAGCGCGAGGCCGATCAGCGCGCCGGTGTCCTCCAGCAGGACCACCGGCAGCTCGGGGGCACGGGCGTGCCGGATGAAGCCCCAGTAGCTCTCCCCCGGCTTCCGGACGGCGTTGGTCTCCTTGACCGCGGTGCGCAGCGAGTAGGACTCCAGCGCGATCGCCACCACCAGGACCCCGATCGCCCAGATCGGGGAGCTCAGCTCCTCCGGGTGCTGCAGCTTGTGCACGCCTTCGTAGATCGCGAACAGGCCGCCGACGCTGAACAGCACGATCGCCACGATGAACGCGTAGATGTACCGGTCGCGGCCGAACCCGAAGGGGTGCTCGGGGGTCGCCTCGCGCTTCGCCCGCTTGCCGCCGACGAGCAACAGCACCTGGTTGCCCGAGTCCGCCACCGAGTGGATCGCCTCGGCGAGCATCGACGAGGCGCCGGTGACCAGGAACGCGACGAACTTGGCGATCGCGATGCCGATGTTGGCCACCATCGCGGCGACGATCGCCTTGGTGCCACCGTGCCCACCGCCCTCGTGCCCACCGCCCTCGTGCCCACCGCCCTCGCTCTCGGCCTGCTCGCCGTGGGTCGGGGTGGTCGTTGCCGGGGTGTCGCTCATGAGCCCAGTGCCCTCTCGTGGTCCAGCGCCAGCGCCAGGTACACGGCGCTGAAGTCCGCGACGGCCAGCTGCCGGGCCACCCGGGCCAGCCGGGGGTGCCGCTCGGGTTCGTCCTCGCCGGCCAGCCGGCTCACCGGCACGTTGTGCTCGGCGGCGATCCGGAGCACCTCGGCCACCGCCTCGCCGGCCGACCGGGGCTCGCGCTCGTGCGCCCCGGTGGCACCGGCGCCGGGGTCCCGGACCGGCAGCAGCCGCAGCCGCCGGCCGGCGTCCTCGACGCGGTCCCGGAAGAAGTCGTCCTGCCCGCCCTCCGGCGCCAGCGGCCCGGCCAGCACCGTGCGCGCGGCGACCCGCTGGTCGGGCAGCCGGAAGGTGGTCGCCGGCACCCCGGCCAGGGTGGCCAGCTGGTCGGCGACCCGGCCGGCGGCGGCCCCGGCCAGCGGCCCCTCGGCGACGATCACCGGCAGCGCGTCCAGCAGCTCCAGCGCCAGCGTCTTGGCCGGGTTGACGAAGGACTCCCGGGCCGGCCCGCACTCGGCGGCGACCGCGTCCAGGGCGTCGGCGACCGGGGCGACGTCGGCTGTGTCGGCCGGCAGCAGCCCCAGCTCGGCGGCGAGCAGGAGCATCGGGGTGAGCAGCGACCACAGCGTGGCGTGCCGGACCCGGTTCCCCGGCAGCGGCACGTAGGGCGCGCGGGCGGTGGCGCAAGCGGCGTGCAGCGGGGCGTCGACGGCGCCGATGCCGACGACGGCGACGCCGCGGCGCGCGGCCTCGTAGGCCGGCGCGACGGCGTACTGGCCTGCCCCGGTCCGGGTGGCGATCACCGCGATGTCCGAGGCGCCCATCCACACCGGGAGCGCCGGGCCCGGGACGACGTCGACGGTGACCGGGCTGGCCGGGCCGAGCAGGCTGCGCAGCACGTCGGCGGCGACCGCGCCCTCGCGGCGGCCGACGACGACGATCCCGCGCGGGCGGCCACCGGCGGTGACCCGGCCCAGGTCGGTCTCCCCGGTCAGCGCCGCGGTCTCGCGCACCTGGGCGCCGGCGCCGGCGACCGCCGGCAGCAGGCCGCGGGGGTCGCGGGCCCGCAGCAGCGCGAGGTCGTCGAGGACCTCCTCGGCCAGCTCCGGGGAGGTCACGCCCGGCCGCCCGTCACCGGCGCCGCCCGGTCATCGACGGCGCCTGGCCTCGTCGAGCAGCAGCACCGGGATGCCGTCGCGCACCGGGAACGCCCGGGAGCAGGTCGGGCACACCAACTCCGCCGCCGCCACGTCCAGGGTCAGCGGGCTGTGGTGGGTGTCCGGGCAGGCCAGGATCTCCAGCAGCGCCGGGTCGATGCCCAGCGTGTCCGCACGCCCACCGGTGCCGCCGTCGGTCATGCCCGCACCGTCCGCAGCACCTCGTCGCGCAGCTCGGCCATCCGCGCCGCGTCCGGAGCCTCCACGTTCAGCCGCAGCAGCGGCTCGGTGTTGCTGGCCCGCAGGTTGAACCAGGAGCCGTCGGGCAGCGAGACGGTCAGCCCGTCCAGCTCGTCGACGGTCGCCCCCTCGCCCTCCTCGAAGGCCTTCCGCACCGCGGCGACCCGCCCGGTGGCGTCGGTGACCGTGGAGTTGATCTCGCCGGAGGCGGCGTAGCGCTCGTACTCCGCGGTCAGCTCCGACAGCGGCCGGGACTGCTCGCCCAGCGCCGCGAGCACGTGCATCGCGGCGAGCATGCCGGTGTCGGCCCGCCAGAAGTCGCGGAAGTAGTAGTGCGCGGAGTGCTCACCGCCGAAGACCGCGTCGGTGCGCGCCATCTCCGCCTTGATGAACGAGTGGCCGACGCGGGTGCGCACCGGCTCCCCGCCGTGCTCGCGCACGATCTCGGGCACGGCGCGGGAGGTGATGAGGTTGTGGATGATCGTCGTCCCGCGGCCCTTGGCCAGCTCACGGACGGCGACCAGCCCGGTGATCGCCGAAGGGCTCACCGGCTCGCCCCGCTCGTCGACGATGAAGCACCGGTCGGCGTCGCCGTCGAAGGCCAGGCCGATGTCGGCGCCGTGCTCGAGGACCGCGGCCTGCAGGTCGACCAGGTTCGCCGGGTCCAGCGGGTTGGCCTCGTGGTTGGGGAAGGAGCCGTCGAGCTCGAAGTACATCGGCACGACCTCCAGCGGCAGCCCGGTGAGCACCACCGGCACGGTGAAGCCGCCCATCCCGTTGCCGGCGTCGACCACCACCTTCAGCGGGCGGATGCCGGAGAGGTCGACCAGCTGCCGCAGGTACGCCGCGTACTCGGCGACCAGGTCGCGGCTGCTCACCGAGCCCAGCCGCTCGGGCCGGCGGTCGAAGACGGCCGCGCCGTCCACGAGCTGCTCGGCCCACTGGCGGATCTGGACCAGCCCGGAGTCCTGGCCGATCGGGGCGGCACCGGCGCGGCACAGCTTGATGCCGTTGTACTGCGCGGGGTTGTGGCTGGCGGTGAACATCGCCCCGGGCATCCCGAGGGAGCCGGCGGCGAAGTACAGCATGTCGGTGGAGCCCAGCCCCGCCTCGACCACGTCGACGCCGCGGGAGAGGACACCCTCGGCGAACGCGCGGGACAGCGGGATCGACGACTCGCGCATGTCGTGGGCGGTGACGACGGCGGTCGCGCCGGACTCCGCGGAGACGAACTCGGCGAAGGCCGCACCGATGGCCCGGGCGACGTCCTCGTCCCACTGCTCGGGGACGAGCCCACGCACGTCGTAGGCCTTGATGATCGACGACAGGTCTGTCACGCCGAGGACCTTATAAGGAGCCCGCCCTCCGCACCCCTCGCCAGCTCGGGACGAGCCTCGGGACGGGGCCGTCAGGGGAGGTTGGGGAGCACCCGCAGGTGGCCGCGGCGGGTGCCGCTGCCGTCGTCGGCGGGGTTGCGCGGCGGCTCGGGGCGGGCCGCCTCGCGGACCGCGTCGGCGAGCGCCAGCAGGTCGTCACCGGTCATGCCGGCGTCGTCGGGGTCGATCTCGTGCCGGACGACCTCCCAGCCCCGCGGCACGGTCAGCCGCTGGGCGTGGAACTCGCACAGGTCGTAGCTGTGCGGCTCCGAGTACGTCGCCAGCGGGCCGACGACGGCCGTGGACTCCGCGTACACGTAGGTCAGGGTCGCCGCTGCCGGTTGCGCGCAGCCACTGCGCGAGCAGCGACGTGACTGCCTCACCACCGGTTCCTCACGTCAGGCACAGTAATCGCGGATCCGCGAGTTGGGGAGCAGGCGCACCGGGACGGCCCGTCGCCCGCACCGGACGCGCCCCCCGGGCGGCACCCCGGCGGAAGCCGGCGGGCCGTAGGCTCTGCCCCGAGATGGACCGCCTCCCCGCCCGCGCCCGACGCGACCGACACGGCCGTGGCCTGCGCGGACGCCTGGTCCCGCCGAGCGTCCCGCTGTCCCGCAGCCGCGCTGAGCAGTTCGACGACCTGGTGCTCGACGCGGTCGAGGACCTGGAGCGCCGGTGGGAGCGGGAGCTGGCCGGGGTGGAGTTCGCGGTGGAGGACGTCCCCTGGGTCGACCACTCCAGCCCCGACGAGGTCGTGCTCGACTCCGACGTGCTGGACGACGGGAGCGTCCCCCTCGCCCGCGTGCTGCCGGCCCGCCGCGAGGGCGGCCGCGAGCACCCGGCACGCATCGTGGTCTACCGGCGCCCGCTGGAGATCCGGGCCGCCGACCGCGACGACCTCGCCGACCTGGTCCGCGACGTGGTGGTCGACCAGGTGGCGGTGCTGCTGGGCCGGGACCCGGAGGAGATCGACCCCACCGGCTGACGCCCGGCCGGTCCCGTCACCCGGCACTGCCATGCTGTCCGGCGATGAGCGCACCGGACCACCGCCCCACCGCCCGACGGGACGCCCGGCGCCCCTGGCTGGCCGGCGGACTGGTCCTGCTCCTGGTCCTCGCGGTCACCGCGGGCGCGCTGGCCCTGCGGCCACGGCAGGCGACCGCCGCCGCCGGCCTCACCGTCACGCCACGGACCGAGTCGGCCGCCGCGGCGGCGGTCCTGCTCGCCGACCGGTACGCCGCCCTGGCATCCGCGCCGGACACCGTGCGCGAGGCGGCGGAGTCCGACCCGGCCCTGTCCGACGTGCCGCTGGCCGATCTGTCCGACGGCCTCGCGGTCGAGCGGGTCGGCGACGCGGCGACCATCACGGTGCGCAGCACGCTGCCCGACCGGGCGGACGCCGTCCGGGCCGCCGACGCCGTCGTCGACGTCCTCGTCGCCGAGGGCGCGGCCGAGGAGCTGGTGGACGTCGCCCGGGTCTCGAGGGCCGCGCCGGAGCGGAGCGGCGGCACCACCGGCACGGCGCGCTGGCTGCTCGTGGGGCTGCTGACCGGGCTGGCCCTCGCGCTGGCGACCGTCGCGCTCACCGCCGGCCGCCGCGGACCGGCCGCGGCCGCCACCGCCCCCGACGGCGCCGGTCCGGCCGGCACCACGCCGTCCCCGGTCCCACCGGACGGCGTGGTCGACGACCTGCCCGGCTTCCTGGAACGGCCACCGGGCTCAACCGCCCCGCCGTCCACACCCCGGAGCGGCAGCTCCGCCGCCACCGCGGTCGCCGCCCCCGCGGGCCCGCCCGCCCGCCCGGGCAGCGGGGGCGTCCGGACCGGCACCGTCGGGGCCGTCGTCCTGCTGCTCGGTGCCGCGGTGCTGGCGGGCACCGGGCGCACCGACGCCGGCTCCCCCGCGACCGCCGCCCGGTCGGTGCCGCTGGCGTTCCCGGAGGCCGTCCCGGCCGAGCCGGACGCCGGCCCGACGACGGACACCGGTGCGGCCGCGGGCTCCCTGGCGTTCGACTCGGTGCTCCCGGGCGGCGACGGGCTGATCGCGCGAGCCGCGTTCACCGGCCTGCTGCTGGAGGAGCGTGCGGTCGGCCTGACGGTGACCACCCCGACCCTGAGCGTCTCCACCGACGGCGACCACGCCCTGGCCCACGTCCGGCTGCCGGTGTGGAACTGCCTGACCGCCGCCCCCCCGGCCGAGCCCGCCGCTGCCGGCTGCGCCCGCGGCCGCACCGAGTACGCCGACCTGGCCGACCCCGGGCTCCAGGTGCGCCGGGACGGCGGGCGGATCGAGCTGACCGGCCTGTTCCCCACCTACACCCGGCCCAACGGCGGCCCGCCCAGCTACACCGGCCGGGCCTACCGGCTGACCGCGACCCTGGCGGCGGACGGCGCGGTCCGCGACGGCCGCGCACCGGCCGGCGGGACGCTGCAGCTCGGGCTGGACAGCGCACCGGCCAGCACGGCGCCGGGGGTCACGGTGCTGGAGTTCCCCGGCTGACCCCTCGCCGGCTCAGGTTGACCACCCCGTGCGAAGCGGTCAGCGCGACCCACGGCGAGCCGAGCTCCCGGCGGAGGCCGCCGACGTCGCTGACACCCCACCAGGGCCAGCGCTCCTCCCCGGCCGGGCCCTGCTCCAGCAGCGTGAGCAGCACCGCCGCCGCACCGGCACCGGCGGGCACCACCGCCAGCTCCAGCCGGCCGATGGCGGCGTGCAGCCGGGCCGCGGCCCGGACGGCAGCGAACTCACGGGACGGGAGGCGGTCGGCGACGGCCGGCAGCCAGCGCTCCACCTGCGCGGGGTCCCGGCTGCGCCACACCTCGGCCACGGTGTCCAGCTCGTCGACGAGCCGGCGACTGCGGCTGGTCGCGAGCTGCGCGTCGGGCAGCGCCGCGGCCAGCCGGCGGACCACCGGGTCCCCCAGCGGCAGACCGGCCAGCCGCAGGGTCCAGGCCCCGCGGATCGAGTCCAGCAGGTCGAGCACACCGTCGGCGAGGACCGCGGCCACCTCGGGGTCGCGGGCGAGCAGGCGGGCCGGTGGCCGCCCCTCGGGGAGCGGTGCGGCGCCGGGACCGGCGCCGAGCAGGCCGACGGCGGTCGCGACACCCCGGCGCTGGCAGGTCAGCAGCGCGAGGCCGTCGGGGCGGGCCCGCAGGTCGGGGGCGACGACCACGGCCCGCGGCCGCACCGGGGGGACCACCCGGACGGACTGCGCGTTGAGGGCAGCGGTCAGCCAGGGGCCGCGGGCGGGAACCGGGGCGGCGACCGCGGCCATCAAGGGCGCGGCGGCGCGGATCTCGCGGACCACGCTGGCCCGGCCGTCGGCGACGCGGGAGTCCACGGCGTCAGTCGACCACACGAGCCGGGATCGGACGGGCGGCCGGGTCCCGGTGAGGGGACGGACCCGGCGGCCGCTGCTGGGAGTCGCCGCAGAGGCGGTCGGCCCCCTTCCAGGGGCCCGCCCCGAGCCTGCGAAGGGTGGGGAGGAAGGGGGTCCTTCCTCAGACGGCGCGGCGACGCAGCCGGCGGCGCTCCCGCTCGGAGAGCCCGCCCCAGATGCCGAAGCGCTCGTCGTTGCTGAGGGCGTACTCCAGGCACTCGGCGCGGACCTCGCAGCCGGTGCAGATCTTCTTCGCCTCGCGGGTGGACCCGCCCTTCTCCGGGAAGAACGCCTCGGGGTCGGTCTCGGCGCACAGGGCACGCTCCTGCCAGCCCTGCTCCTCCCCGTCCAGCCCGGGGAACCCGGGGTCGAACACGCCGGTGACCCCCAGCACGTCCCGCCCGTGACCGGCCGGCGCGGCACCGGCCGCGGCGCTCCGGTACTCGCTCATCCACGACACCTCGGCCATCACGTTGCGTCCCCTCTCGCTGGCTTCCCGTCGCCCACCGGGACCGCTCGTGAGCCGCCGGCGTCTGATGACAACGTCGGAATTACACGCGTGTCGTTGAGTCGAGGTCAAGTCGGGAAGGTGTAACCCCTGGTCGCTCTCGTCACGCCAGTAACAAGTTGTTCGCAAGTGGTCACTGACCACTCGGACACGCCGCCGCTTCCAGCACCATCTGCCCACCGAGACGGACCGGTTTCGTGAAGATCGGGAGCGCGACGGCCGGTGCTGCGGTGCACATCTGCCGAGGAGCACGATGGAGCGGTGCACATCGTGGTCCTGGCTGGTGGCGTCGGCGGAGCGCGGTTCCTGCGCGGTGTGACGAGCGCCGCTCCCGAGGCGCAGGTCACCGCCGTGGTCAACACCGGCGACGACGTGACCATGCACGGGCTGCGCATCTGCCCGGATCTGGACACGGTCATGTACACGCTCGGTGACGGGATCGACGACGACCGCGGCTGGGGACGGCGCGACGAGAGCTGGACGGTCAAGGAGGAGCTCGCCGGCTACGGCGCCGAGCCGACGTGGTTCGGGCTCGGCGACCGCGACCTCGCCACCCACCTGGTCCGCACCCGGATGCTCGACGCCGGGTACCCGCTGTCGGAGGTCACCGCCGCGCTCGCCGAACGATGGCGGCCGGGGGCCCGGCTGCTGCCGATGAGCGACCAGCGGGTGGAGACCCACGTGGTCGTCCCCGACCCGGAGACCGGCCGGCAGCGGGCGATCCACTTCCAGGAGTGGTGGGTGCGGCACCGCGCCGCCCTGGAGGCCCGGGCCTTCGTCCAGGTCGGTGTGGACGACGCCCGCCCCGCACCCGGGGTGGTGGACGCGCTCACCACGGCCGACGCGGTGCTCCTCGCCCCCTCCAACCCGGTGGTCTCCATCGGCACGATCCTGGGGGTGCCCGGCGTGCGGGACGCCCTCCGCGCCGCCACCGGCCGGGTGGTGGGCGTCTCCCCCATCGTCGGCGGGGAGGTCGTGCGCGGCATGGCCGACCGCTGCCTGCCGGTGGTCGGCGTGGAGGTCAGCGCCGAGGGCGTCGGCCGGCACTACGGGGCCCGGGGCGACGGCGGGCTCCTCGACGCCTGGCTGGTGCACACCGGGGACGTCGCCACGGTGCCCGGGGTCGACGTCCGCACGGTGCCGCTGCTCATGAGCTCGCCGGAGGCCACCCGCGCGCTGGCCCGGGCGGCCCTGGACGCCGCCGCGGGCGCGCCGTGACCGGGCTCCCCACCGGGCTGTCGGTGCTGCCCGTCCCCGGGTTGCCCGAGTTCGTGCCCGGAGACGACCTGGCGGGGGCCATCGCCGCCGCCGCCCCGTGGCTGGCCGACGGCGACGTCCTCGTGGTCACCTCCAAGGTGGTGTCCAAGGTCGAGGGCAACCTGGTGCCGATCGAGCCGGGCGCCGACCGGGAGGCCGCCCGGCAGCGGGCGATCGACGCGGAGACCGTCCGCGTCGTGGCCCGGCGCGGCCCGCTGCGGATCGTGGAGACCCGGCACGGCTGGGTGGTCGCCGCCGCCGGCATCGACGCCTCGAACGTCGCCGCCGACGCGCTGGTGCTCCTGCCGGCCGACGCCGACGCGTCCGCCCGGCAGCTGCGCACCGCACTCGCCGACCTGCTCGGGGTCTCCGTCGCCGTGGTGGTGAGCGACACGTTCGGCCGACCCTGGCGGGACGGGGTCACCGACGTGGCCATCGGGTCGGCCGGGCTGCCGGCCCTGGTCGACCACCGTGGCCGCATCGACGCGCACGGCAACCGGCTGGAGACCACGCAGGTGGCCGTCGTCGACGAGCTCGCCGCCGCCGCCGACCTGGTGAAGGGCAAGCTGGCCGGCATCCCGGTGGCCGTGGTCCGCGGCCTGGCGCTGCCCGCGCCGTCCCCCGACACGGGCACCCGTCCGCTGGTGCGGCTCGGCGCCGGCGACCTGTTCCCGACCGGCACCCGCGACCTGGTGGGCGGTCGGGCACCCACGGAGCGGCTGACGCCCCGGCGAGACGGCCCGGCCGCCGTCGCCGCCGCGTTGCGCACCGCCGCCGCGGCGATGCCGGAGTTCCCGGTGGTGCTGCGACACGGCAGCGAGGCGGACGACGCCGTCGACGTGCACCTGGCCGAGCCGTTCACCGCCGCGGCCACGCTCGCCCTGGGCGCCGTCGTCGGCACCGCGCTCGTGCAGCTGGCGGCCGAGGGCTGGGCCACCCGCTGGGAGCCGGTGACCAGTCTCGGCGGGAGCTCACTGGTGGGCCGGTTGCGGATCGGCACTGCGGACCCGCTGCTGGCCGCCGTGGAGCGGCCTCGCTAGCGTCGCCGCGTGCAGATCCGCGAACTGGCCGTCCCCGACAGCTACGTCCTCGACCTCGTGCCGCACGGCGATGACCGCGGCCGGTTCACCGAGTGGTACCGGGCCGACGTGCTGGCCGAGGCCACCGGGTTCGGCCTGACGCTCGCCCAGGCCAACCACAGCGTCTCCGCCCGCGGGGTGCTGCGGGGGGTGCACTTCGCCCTGGTGCCCCCCGGCCAGGCGAAGTACGTCTACTGCCCCGCGGGCCGGGTGCTCGACGTGGTCGTCGACGTGCGGGTCGGCTCCCCCACCTTCGGCGTGCACGACAGCGTGCTGCTGGACAGCACCGAGCCCCGGGCGGTGTACCTCGCCGAGGGCCTCGGGCACGCCTTCGTCTCCCTCGAGGACCGCAGCTCGGTCACCTACCTGGTCTCCACCGGGTACTCACCGGGCCGGGAGTTCGGCGTCCACCCGATGGACCCCGACCTCGACCTGCCCTGGCCCACCGACGTCGAGTTCCAGCTCTCCGCGAAGGACACCGCCGCCCCGACCCTGGCCGAGGCGCGCGAGCAGGGACTGCTGCCGACCCTGGACCAGTGCCGGGCCCGGTACGCGGAGCTGCGCGGCTGACGACCGGCCCGGGTCAGCCCCGCAGGGCGCCCAGCTCGGCCAGGCACGCCCGGAGCGACTCCTGCCACGCGGGGAGGGGCGAGAGGCCGGCCGCGTGCCATGCCGCCGGGTCGAGCACCGACCAGGCCGGGCGCGGCGCCGGCCGCGGGAACTCCGCCGTGGTGAGGGGCAGCACCCGGTCCGGGTCGGCGCCGGAGAGGGCGAACACCTCCCGGGCGAACCCGTGCCAGGTGGTGCTGCCGGCGTTGGTCGCGTGCAGCACGCCGCGGACCGGCGTCCCGGCCAGCTCGACGAGCCCCCGGGCCAGGTCCGCGGACCAGGTCGGGCTGCCGGTCTGGTCGGCGACCACGGAGACGGTGTCGCGCTCGGCCTCCAGCCGCAGCATGGTCCGCACGAAGTTGCTGCCGTGCGCGGCGTACACCCAGGCGGTCCGGACGACGACGGCGTCACCGCCGGCGGCGGCGACCGCCCGTTCGCCGGCCAGCTTGGTCCGGCCGTAGACGGTGCGCGGCGCGGGCTCGTCGTGGACGCCGTAGGGGGTCCGCGCGTCGCCGGCGAAGACGTAGTCGGTGGAGACGTGCACCAGCCGCCCGGCGCCGGCGAGCTCCTCGGCCAGCCAGCCGGGGGCCTCCCCGTTGACCCGCTGGGCGGTGGCCTCGTCGGTCTCCGCGGCGTCCACCGCCGTGTAGGCCGCGGCGTTGAGCACCACCGGGCGGGCACCGCGGGCGACCGCGTCGTCCCGCCAGCGGCCGACCACCCCCCGCACCTGCGCCTCGTCGGTCAGGTCCAGCTGGCTGCGGCCCAGCGGGGTGAGGTCGGAGCCGGCGAGCAGGCGCTGCAGGTCGGTGCCCAGCTGCCCGGCGGCGCCGGTGACCAGCCAGGCGGTCGGCCGGGCGGGGCCGCTCATGCCCGGGCCGTCGCGGCGGCGGCCTTGAGCGGCTCCCACCAGGCGCGGTTGTCCCGGTACCACTGCACGGTCAGCGCGAGGCCCTCCTCGAAGGGCATCCGCGGCGCGTAGCCCAGGGCCGCCGTCTTGGAGAAGTCGACCGAGTACCGCAGGTCGTGACCGCCGCCGCGGGGGTCGACGATCTGCTCCACGGAGCTCCAGTCGCGTCCGGTGGCGGCGAGCAGCTGCTCGGTGAGCTCCCGGTTGGACAGCTCCCGGCCGCCACCGATGTTGTAGATCTCGCCCGGGGCACCCTGCTCCAGCACCAGCTGGATGCCGCGGCAGTGGTCGTCGACGAACAGCCAGTCGCGGACGTTGGCGCCCTCGCCGTAGAGCGGCACGGTCAGCCCGTCGAGCAGGTTGGTGACGAACAGCGGGATGACCTTCTCCGGGAAGTGGTACGGCCCGTAGTTGTTGCTGCACCGGGTGATCGAGACGTTCAGGCCGTAGGTCTTGGCGTAGGCCCGCGCCAGCAGGTCACTGGCGGCCTTGGACGCCGAGTACGGGGAGTTCGGCTCGAGGATGTGCTCCTCGGTCCAGGAGCCGGAGTCGATCGAGCCGTACACCTCGTCGGTGGACACGTGCACCACCCGGCCGACCCCGGCGCGCAGCGCGGCCTCGAAGACCTGCTGGGAGCCCAGCGCGTTGGTGAGGACGAAGTCGGTGGCCCCGCCCCCGATGGAGCGGTCGACGTGCGACTCCGCGGCGAAGTGCACGACGGCGTCGTGCCCGGGCAGCGCGGCGTCGAGGTCCGCGGCCGAGCAGATGTCCCCCTGCACGAAGCGGTACCGCGGGCTGTCGGCGACCGGGGCGAGGTTGGCCAGGTTGCCGGCGTAGGTGAGCTTGTCGAAGACGGTCACCTCCGCGTCCTCGAACCCGGGGTAGCCGCCGGAGAGCATGGTGCGGACGTAGTGCGAGCCGATGAACCCGGCTCCACCGGTGACGAGAACGCGCATGAGCGGCACGGTAGTCAAGGTGGAGGCCCGACACGGTGACCACCTCGTCCGAAAGGGGCGGTCGTCCTCGGCCCGACCGCTGCCACGCCGTACCGTGTGCCGCATGCGAGGGATCATCTTGGCTGGTGGAACGGGGAGTCGGCTCTTCCCCATCACCCAGGCGGTGAGCAAGCAGCTCATGCCGGTCTACGACAAGCCGATGATCTACTACCCGCTGTCGACGCTGATGATGGCCGGCATCCGCGAGGTCCTCATCATCACCACCCCGGACGACCGCGCGTCCTTCTCCCGGCTGCTCGGCGACGGCCGCCGCCTGGGGATGCGCATCGAGTACGCCGAGCAGCCCCGTCCCGAGGGCCTGGCCCAGGCGTTCCTCATCGGCGCGGACTTCCTCGACGGCGAGCCGGTGGCGCTGGTCCTCGGCGACAACATCTTCTACGGCGCCGGCCTCGGCACCGCGCTGTCCCGGCTGCCCACGCCCGAGGGCGGGCACGTCTTCGCCTACCACGTCGCGGACCCGACGGCCTACGGCGTGGTGGAGTTCGACGCGGACGGGCGGGTGCTCTCCATCGAGGAGAAGCCCGAGCACCCCAAGAGCTCCTACGCCGTCCCCGGCCTGTACTTCTACGCCGGGGACGTGGTCGAGGTGGCTCGCGGGATCACGCCCAGCGCCCGCGGCGAACTGGAGATCACCGCGGTCAACGAGCACTACCTGCGACAGGGGCGGCTGACCGTCACCGCGCTGGACCGGGGCACCGCCTGGCTGGACACCGGGACCTTCACGTCGCTGCGCCAGGCCACCGAGTTCGTCTCGGTGGTCGAGGAGCGCCAGGGACTGAAGATCGGGTGCATCGAGGAGGTCGCCTGGCGCAACGGCTGGCTGGACGACGAGGGCCTGCGCGCCGCAGCCGAACCGCTGGCCAAGAGCGGCTACGGCGACTACCTGATGGCTCTCCTGGCTCAGGACCTGCGGTAGTCGGTCGGGGCCATGCGCGGCCCCCGCTTGGGTGGCATGCTGCCGCCCACGCCCAGCAACCGCACCACCCGCTGCCGGTGGCCCCGCCAGGGCTCGAGGAGCTCCAGCATCCCGGCGTCGTCGGTCTTGCGGCCGGCCAGGGACCAGCCCACCAGGTTCTTCAGGTGGTAGTCACCGACGCTCACCTCGTCCGGGCACCCGACGGCGCGCTGAGCGACCTCGGCGGCGGTCCAGACCCCGATGCCGGGCACGGACTGCAACCGGCGGCGGAGGTCGGCACAGCCGTCGTGCGACGCCGCGACCTCCAGGCGGGAGGCCACCGAGGCGACCGCCCGCAGGGCCCGGCGACGGGCGCCGTCCAGCCCGCAGGCGTGCCACTGCCAGTCGGTGACCGCCAGCACCCGCTGCGCCGAGGGCACCACCCGCATGCCGTCCGGAGCCGGGCCCGGAGCCGGCTCGCCGGTCAGGCGCAGCAGTTCCCGGAACGTGCGGTGCGCCTCGATGCCGGTGACCTTCTGTTCCAGGACGGCCGGCAGCAGCGCGTCCCAGACCCGCCCGGTGCGCCCGATCCTGAGCCACGGGGTGACCCGGTGCAGCCGGTCGACCAGGGGGTGGTGGCTGGGGTCGAAACCGTCGAGCCGGTCCTCGGCGCCCAGCCACCGGGGGGCCCAGTCGAGCGCCCATCCGGCACCCGGTCCCCAGCCGAGCACCTGCACGCCGTCCCGCCCGCCGGAGAGCCGCACCGTCGCCGGCCCGTCCGGGGTGGTCGTGGTGCGCCAGACGGCGTCCTCGGCGTAGCGCAGCGTCGGGTCGCCGGTGCCCCGGCGGTCGCGGGAGAGCACCCGGCGCACGTCCAGGGGCCAGTCGGGCACCCAGGTCCGCGCGGCCGCGTGCGCAGGCGCGACCGCTGTCACCGGGGCGCCATGCGCAGCGCGCCGTCCATCCGGACGACCTCGCCGTTGAGATAGCCGTGCCGGACGAGGGTCAGCGCCAGCTCCGCGAAGTCCTCCGGCCGCCCCAGCCGGCGCGGGAACGGGACGTTCTCCGCCAGCGCGACCCGTGCGGCCTCCGGCAGCGCAGCCAGCAGCGGCGTGTCGACGATCCCGGGGGCGATCGTGACCACGCGGACGCCGACCGCGGCCAGGTCCCGGGCCGCCGGCAGCGTCATCCCGACGATGCCCCCCTTGGAGGCGGCATAGGCGACCTGCCCGACCTGCCCGTCGTAAGCGGCGATCGAGGCGGTGTTGACCACGACGCCGCGCTCACCGTCGGGCCCCGGCTCGGTGCGGGCCATCGCCGCCGCCGCCAGCCGGAGCACGTTGAACGTGCCGACCAGGTTGACCGTCACCGTGCGGGTGAAGGCGCCCAGCTCGTGCGGGGCGCCGTCGCGGGCCAGCAGACGGCCGGCGTACCCGATGCCCGCACAGTTCACCGCGATCCGCAGCGGGCGGCCCTTCCCGGTGGCATCGGCCACCGCGGCCTGCACCGACGCCTCGTCGGTCACGTCGGTGCGCACGAAGGTCGCGCCCTCGCCCAGCTCAGCGGCCAGGGCCGTGCCGCGCTCGGCGTCCAGGTCGACCAGGGTCACCGCGGCTCCGGCCGCGGCGAGCGCACGTGCGGTGGCGGCACCGAGCCCGGAGGAGGCCCCCGTGACGATGGCCGCGGTCACGTCGAGGTCCCTCACCGGGCCAGGGTAGCTCCGCCCGTCGACCCCGCGGGGGCGGCAGGTGAGGTGATCGGCCACGCCGCGTCCCCGCGCTCCCGCGGGTCGGGCACGGCGGGCGGGCGGCGGCGCGGGGAGAGGTCGACCACGGTCGACGGACCGGTCCGGACCGGAGGGCGGGGGGACACCGGCGCGGACCTCCGTGCCGCCCGCGGGCGGGCCACCGGCGGGGCCACGCGCTCCGCGCCGGAGGTCGGCACCGCCCGGCCCCGGCCCAGGTGTCCGGCCCAGGTGGCCAGCTGCTGACTGGGCCGTTCCACGGCGTGGTGGAACGCGAGCGCCAGCACCAGGCTGAGGGCGACGCCCGCGCCCATGACGACCGGCAACGAGCGCAGCGACGGGGGCATGGTCGTGGCGACCGACACGACCAGCGGCTCGTGCACCAGGTAGAGCGAGAACGAGACGGTGCCCAGCCACTGGAGCGGCCGGGACTCCCCGAACCGACGGACCCCCGGGCTGCCCAGGAAGCAGAAGACCAGCACGGCTGCGCCCAGGACGACGGCCGCCCGGCCGGCCGGCGCCAGCCAGACCGGCGGCTCGGCGAGCAGCAGCCGCGGCCACCACCGGGCGCCGAGCAGCACCAGGCCGACGGTCAGCACCGCGGCCCAGCGGGCAGGGGCCAGGCGGGCTGCGGAGATCCGGCTCGACACCCGCTGCAGGGCGTCCAGGTCACGGGCCAGCAGGGCGCCGACGGCGAAGACGCACAGGTGGCTGATGGTCTCGTGCCCGTTCGCCGCCGTCCAGTACACCGCCCAGCAGGTCGCCGGCAGGGTCAGCCACAGCGGGGCCACCAGCTCGCGGGCCACTACCACGTACAGCGGGAGCAGGAGGGAGAAGAGCACCTCCAGCCGCAGCGACCACAGCGCCGAGTTCTGCCAGCCCGTCCCGTCGAGCAGCAGGGCGTCGTGCAGCAGGAGCTGCGGGTCCGCCGGGCCGACGTGGGCAGCCATCCACCAGCCCCAGTCGGCACCCCCGGTGCGCGGCACCAGCGTGAGCACGGCGAAGGTCAGCACGACCGCACCGAACACCGGCACGTAGAGACGGACCATCCGCTTGCGGTAGTAGGCGGGCCACCGGCCGGCGCGGGCGCGGCGGAGGAAGGGCTTCACCAGGACCAGGCCGCTGAGCACGAAGAACACCAGGACCGCTTCGCCGCCGGCCCAGAAGAGGTGGACCGGGCTGAAGGCCAGCCACGCGGAGGGGGCGTTGGGGTCCGGCGTCCGGAGCTGCTCCGCGAGCACCGGCGCGGCCAGCGCACAGTGGTGCACGACGACGACCAGGGCAGCCAGGCCACGGAGGCCGTCCAGCGACGCGAGCCGGCCGCTGACGCGGCCCCCGGTCGCCGCCCGGAGGCCGGGGACCTGCTGCACGTCCGCGTGAAGGTGTCGTCCCGCGTCCATGGGGCGAGTGTGCGGGACGAACCAGTCCCACTCAGCTGAACGCGCCGAGCGGAGCGTGAGCTCACGACTGCGCTGTGCGCTCGTCTCCCACTCGTCACACGCGTCGCGCGCACCCCGGGACGAGCCCGCGGACGTCAGCTGAAGCGCGCGCCCGCACGTGACTCGACCTCGCCCAGCAGTTCCTTCACCCGCTCGGCGTCCGACACCGGGCAGACCATGGTGACGTCACGGGTGTGCACGACCACGCTGTCCCGCACCCCGACGAGGGCGACCAGGTGGTCCGGGTCGTCGGAGTAGACGACGTTCCCGGCTCCGTCGACGACGACGCTCAGGCCGCTGATCGCGTTGCCCGCCCCGTCGGACGGCAGCGTCTGCGACAGCGCCGGCCAGGAACCGACGTCCAGCCAGTCGACGTCGAGGTCGACCACGGCGACCCGGCCCGGCTCCGCCGCCGCCGGCTCGAGGACCGCGTAGTCGACGCTGATCTTCGGCAACGTCGGGAAGACCTCGGCGAGCACCGCGTCCCGCTGCGGACCTGCCGGAGCCGCCACGACGCGGGCCAGCCCGGCCGCCGACGCGGGCAGGTGCTCGCGCAGGGCGTCGAGCACCGTCTGCGCCCGCCAGACGAACATGCCCGAGTTCCACAGGTACCGCCCCGAGGCCAGGTAGGCCTCCGCGGTCGCCCGGTCGGGCTTCTCCCGGAACGCCGCGGCCTCCGCCGCCCCGGGCACCTCCGTGGGCGCGCCCTTCTGCACGTACCCGAAACCGGTGGCCGGGGAGGTCGGGGTGATGCCGAGGGTGACCAGGGCGCGCGGGCGGACCCCGATCAGGTCGTAGGCGGTGGTCAGCGCCGCCGCGAAGCGCTCCACCGGGCGGATGACGTGGTCGGCGCTGACCACGGCGAGCTCCGCGTCGGGGTCGACGTCGGCCACCACGGCCGCGGCCAGCCCCACGGCGTTGGCCGTGTCTCGCGCGACCGGCTCGAGCAGCAGCCGATCGTCCCTCAGGCGAGGCAGCGCCGCACGCACCGCATCGGCGTGCCGGGCCGCCGAGCAGACCCAGATCCGGTCAGCGGGGAGCACCGCCTCCAGGCGCGCGAACGCCTCGGCCAGCAGGCTGTGCGCGCCGCCGTCGCCGTCCGCGACCACGTCCAGCAGCTGCTTGGGGCGACCGGCCCGGGACAGCGGCCACAGCCTCGTCCCCGATCCCCCCGCCATGATCACCGCGTGGCGCACAGCCGGTCCTCCCCACTCCCCGAGGGGGCCGCTGACCGGCCCCGTGATCCCGTCACGCCGGCGTCGCGGACGACGACGCCGCCGCGTAGTCACCCCGCCGCAGCCGGAGCGACTGCGCGAAGTCCAGCTGCGGGTCCAGGCCGGCGAGCGCCGCCGGCGCCGGACGCGGCTCCGCCCGGCGGCCCGCCCGCCAGCCGGCCCAGCGCCCCTGGAGGGCCGCGGTGTCCCGGGAGAGCACCAGGTCCCCCGCACAGACGATCGCCTCGGTGACCAGCGCGCGCACGGCGTGCCGACCTCGCAGGACGCCGTAGGCGCGCAGCAGGTAGCCGCGGCCGAAGCCGCCGCGCCGTCGCTGGCTGCGGGAGCCCCGCCCGGCGGTGCCCCCGCCCATGTGCACCCCGCGCGCGGCGACCGTCTCGGTGCTCCCCCACCCGGCGGCGCGGAGCCGGAGCGCGAGGTCCAGCTCCTCGCCGTACATGAAGATGGCCTCGTCGAGCAGTCCGACCTCGTCGAGCGCAGCGCGGCGGTAGGCGGCCGCGGCACCGTAGGGCCCGAGGAGCGCCGGCGCAGGTGCGCTCACCTCCTCCGGCCGCCGTCCCTGGTGGCGGACGAACCCGGCGAGCGTCACGTCGGCCGCGATGCCGAGGGCGTCGACCCTGCCGTCCGGTCGCAGCAGCAGCGGGGCAGCGCTGCCCAGCCGCGGGGCGTCGGCGAAGGGCCGCACCAGTTCGGCCAGCATGTCCGGGGCGGCGTCGACGTCGTTGTTGAGCAGCACCACGATCTCGCCGGATCCCCGGCGGACGCCGGCGTTGCAGGCGCTGGCGAAGCCCCGGTTCTCCGGCAGCGGGACGACCACCACCTCGGGCCAGTCCTGCGCCAGTCGCTGGAGCGTGTCGTCAGGGGAGGCGTCGTCGACCACGATCACCGTGTGCGGCAGCGACTGCTGGCGCAGGTGGCGCAGGCAGCTCTCGGTCATCGCCCAGTTGCCGTGGACGGGGACCACGACGTCGATCGTGGGTACCGCGTTCTCGCTCATCCTCGCTCCTCTCGGCCGTTCCCGACCCGTTCGACCGCCACCGGCCGGACCCGGGCGACGGCGTGGGAGGCCAGCAGCCGCGCCCCGAGCCCCAGCCGCAGCAGGACTCGCAGCGGCGCGTACCGCGGCCCGGCGTAGACACCGGACAGGTAGCGGAGCGCGCTGACGTGGTGCACCCGCTCCATGCGACCGGGCTCGCGCCGCGTCGAGTGGCCACCCTCGTGCACGACGACGGCGGAGGGAGCGTAGACCGACAGCCAGCCCCGCCGGCCCAGTCGCTCCGCGAGGTCGACGTCCTCGAAGTACATGAAGTAACCCGGGTCGAAGCCGCCCACCGCGTGGAAGGCACGCACGTCGACCAGGGCGCACGCGCCCGACAGCCAGCCCGCCGGGCGCTCGCGCGGCGACTCGCGCTCCCGCCGGTAGCGCACCGTCCAGGGGTTCCCGGGCCAGAACCGGCCCAGCAGGGCGTGCCCCACGCCGGTCGACACCCTCGGCAGATCGCGCGCCGACGGGTAGAGCTCCCCGTCCGGGGTGTGGATGGCCGGGCCGACCACCGCCGCCCGCGGCCACCGCCCGGCGACCGCGAGCAGCTCGTCGACGGACCCCGGCCCGAACCGGACGTCGGGGTTGACCACCAGGGCGTGCCCTCCGGTCAGGTCCGCCAGGCCGGCGTTGACCGCCGCTCCGTACCCGACGTTGCCCCCGGTGCGCAGCAGCCGGACGTGCGGGTGCGCGGCGGCGACCCGCTCGGGCACCCCGTCGGTGGAGCCGTTGTCCGCGAGCACGACCTCGACCGGCCGCACGGTCGCCTCGGCCAGGGAGTCGATCAGCGAGACCAGGGCGGCACCGGGTGAATAGGTGACGACGACGACCCGGAGCGGAGCCGGTGCGGCGTTCAGCGCTCCTCCGCCAGGTCTGCGCGCACCATCGCAGCCACCATCTCCTCGAAGCCGACCACCGGTCGCCACCCCAGCTGCTCGCGGGCGCGCGTCGGGTCGCCGACGAGCACTGCGGCGTCGGCCGGGCGCACCAGGGCGGGGTCGCTGCGCACCCACGGCTCCCAGTCGGTGATGCCGACCTCCGCGAAGGCCGCGGCCACCAGGTCACGCAGGCTGTGCGGCCGCCCGGTGGCGATGACGTAGTCGTCGGCCCGCTCCGACTGCACGGCCAGCAGCATCGCCTGCACGTAGTCCGGCGCCCAGCCCCAGTCGCGGGACACGTCGAGGTTGCCCAGGGTCAGCGCGTCCGCCCGCCCCGCGGCGATCGCCGCCACGCCCCGGGTGATCTTCCGGGTGACGAACCGCTCGGGGCGCCGGGGGGACTCGTGGTTGAACAGCACCAGCGAGGTCGCGTGCAGGCCGCGGGCCCGGTACATGCCCACTGCCTGGTGCGCCAGCGCCTTGGCCGCGCCGTAGGGGTTCACCGGGCTGACCGGTGCGGACTCGGTCACCGGCACGGCCCCGGCGCCGGCGAACACCTCGCCGCTGGACGCCTGCACCAGCCGGACCGGGGAGCTCCCCGCACGCGGACGGCGGTACAGGTGCTCCAGCAGGGCCAACACGGCCCGGCCGTTGACGTCCAGGGTGCCGACGGGGTCGTCCCAGGACGCCCCGACGCTCGAGGCCCCGGCCAGGTTGAACACCCAGTCCGGGGACAGCTCGTCCACCAGGGCGGTCACCGTCTCCGGTCGACGCAGGTCGACCGGGTGCAGGTGCAGCTGGTCGGCCAGTGGACGCAGGTGCTGCGGGAGGGCGCCGGGTTCCGCGGACGACGTGGTGCCGTGCACCTCGTGCCCGGCCGCGACCAGTTCCTCGGCGAGGTAGCCGCCGTCCTGGCCGGTGATCCCGGTGACGAGTGCGACCGCCACCTCAACCGGCCAGTGACCGCTGCTCGGCCAGGTCGGCGTCGACCATCATCTCGATGAGCTGCTCGAAGCCGACCTTCGGCTCCCAGCCGAGCACCGTCCTGGCCTTCGCCGGGTCCCCGATCAGCAGGTCGACCTCGGCCGGCCGCATGAAGGCCGGGTTCTGCCTGACGTGGCCGGACCAGTCGTCGATGCCGACGCGCCGGAAGGCCACGTCCAGCAGCTCCCGGATCGAGTGGGTCTCCCCGGTGGCCACGACGTAGTCGTCGGCCTCCTCCTGCTGCAGCATGAGCCACATCGCCTCGACGTAGTCACCGGCGAAACCCCAGTCACGACGGGCGTCGAGGTTGCCCAGCTCCAGGGAGTCCTGCAGCCCCAGGTGGATCCGGGCCACGGCGCGGGTCACCTTGCGGGTGACGAACTCCGGCCCCCGGCGCGGCGACTCGTGGTTGAACAGGATCCCCGAGGAGGCGTGCATCCCGTAGGACTCGCGGTAGTTGATGGTCATGTAGTGCCCGTAGACCTTCGCCACGCCGTAGGGCGACCGGGGCCACAGCAGGGTCTCCTCGCGCTGCGGGACCTCCTGCACCTTGCCGAACATCTCCGAGCTGGAGGCCTGGTAGAAGCGCACCTTCGAAGGGTCGTCGCCGCTGTACAGGCGGACGGCCTCGAGCATGTTGAGCACGCCCTTGGCGGTCACGTCGCTGGTGAGGTGGGCGTTCTCCCACGAGTAGGCGACGAACGAGATCGCGCCGAGGTTGTACACCTCGTCGGGCCGGGCCGCGTGCACGGCGCGGAGCAGGCTGGAGAGGTCCGTGAGGTCACCGAACAGGAGCTTCAGTCCCGGGATGCGGCTGGCGACCTCGACCTTCGGGTTGTTCTGCCCCCGGACCAGGCCGTAGACCTCGTACCCCTTGCCGATCAGCAACTCGGCCAGGTAGAGGCCGTCCTGACCGGTGACACCGGTGATCAACGCGCGCTTCATCCCACAACTCCCTGTACAGGCATTTGGGTCGATGCTCGCACGACGGCCGCACCACCCGCCGCGGCGAGGGGCGGTCGTGCCCTCCGGGTCGGGTGGGGCGGCTGTGGCGTCCAGCGCCGAGTCGGGAGCCGCTGGGCACGCCGACGAGGAGGCAGCACCCAGCCCCGCCGGTATCGTGGGCCAGCGTGACCTCAGCCAGTCCTGACCTCGTCGTCGTCGGCTCCGGTTTCTTCGGCCTCACGGTCGCCGAGCGGGTCGCCACCCAACTGGACAAGCGGGTCCTGGTCATCGACCGCCGCGACCACCTCGGTGGCAACGCCTACAGCGAGCCCGAGCCCGAGACCGGCATCGAGATCCACCGCTACGGCGCACACCTGTTCCACACGTCCAACAAGCGGGTGTGGGACTACGTCGGCCAGTTCACCGAGTTCACCTCGTACCAGCACAAGGTCTTCTCGGTCCACGACGGCCAGACCTACTCGCTCCCGATGAACCTGGCCACGCTGTGCCAGTTCTTCGGCCGCAGCTTCTCCCCCGACGAGGCCCGGGCGATCGTCGCCGAGCAGGCGGGCGAGGTCGACACCGCCGAAGCCGCGAACCTCGAGGAGAAGGCCATCTCGCTGATCGGCCGTCCGCTGTACGAGGCCTTCATCCGCGGGTACACGAAGAAGCAGTGGCAGACCGATCCCACCGACCTGCCGGCCGCCGTCATCGCCCGGCTGCCGGTCCGGTACACCTTCGACAACCGCTACTTCAACGACACCTGGGAGGGGCTCCCGGTCGACGGGTACACCGCCTGGCTGACCCGGATGGCCGACCACCCCAACATCGAGGTGCGGCTGTCGACCGACTTCTTCGACGTCCGCGACCAGTTGCCGCAGGACGCGCCGACCGTCTTCACCGGCCCGATCGACAAGTACTTCGACTACGCGGCCGGGGAGCTCGGCTGGCGGACGCTGGACTTCGAGACCGAGGTCCTGCCGATCGGCGACTTCCAGGGCACCTCCGTGATGAACTACGCCGACGAGGACGTGCCCTTCACCCGGATCCACGAGTTCCGGCACTTCCACCCCGAGCGCGACTACCCGACCGACAAGACCGTCGTCGTCCGCGAGTACTCCCGGTTCGCCGAGACCGGCGACGAGCCGTACTACCCGATCAACACGCCCGAGGACCGGGCGAAGCTGGAGACCTACCGCGAGCTGGCCCGGAAGGAGGCCGCCGAGAGGCGCGTGCTCTTCGGCGGGCGACTGGGCACCTACAAGTACCTGGACATGCACATGGCGATCGGGTCGGCCCTCAGCATGTTCGACAACCGGATCCGCCCCTTCTTCGACACCGGTGACGCCCTCGACGGGCGGCTGGAGGACTGAGCACCTGATGACCACGCCCCATCCCGCCGTCTCCCCGGAGCGGGTCAGCGAACCTTCTGCCGCCGACCTGGCCTCCGACAAGGGCGTCACCCTGCTCCAGCGGGTGATCCTCCCCCGCACCGGCGACCCCCTGAAGGTCCGCTCGCTGTACGTCGACGAGAGCCGGACCCAGCGGGTCAAGTCCAGCTCGCGCACCGACGCCACGGTGGCCGCCGGCAACGAGGTCTCCTTCGCCACCTACTTCAACGCCTTCCCGGCGAGCTACTGGCGCCGGTGGACCGTGCTGCGCAGCGTCGTGCTGGGTCTGCGCGTCTCCGGCCCCGGCCGGGTGGACGTCTACCGCTCCAAGGCCGACGGCAGCATCATCCACGTCACCGGCGCCACCACGGCCGGCGAGGAGCGCGCCCTCGAGTTCGAGCTGGACCTGACCCCCTTCGAGGACGGCGGCTGGTACTGGTTCGACGTCACGGCCGACGACACCCCGGTCACCGTCCACCAGGCCGGCTGGTGGTCCACCGTCGAGCCGACGGCGGAGGCACGGCTGTCGATCGGCATCTGCACCTTCAACCGTCCCGACGACTGCACCGCGGCGCTGAACGCCCTCGCCGGCGACCCGCTGGTCAGGGACCTGATCTCACACGTCATCGTGGCCGACCAGGGCAACCGCAAGGTCGCCGACGCGGCCGGCTTCCCCGCCGCGGCCGAGGCGCTCGGCGACCGCCTGCGGCTGGTGGAGCAGCCCAACCTCGGCGGCAGCGGCGGCTTCTCCCGCACGATGTACGAGATGCTCCGGTCCACCGACGCGACCCACCACGTCCTGCTCGACGACGACGTGCTGCTCGAGCCGGACAGCATCGCCCGGCTGTACAACTTCGCCCGGTTCACCAGGAACCCCATGCTCGTCGGCGGTCAGATGCTGGCGCTGCAGGACCGCTCGGTGCTGCACACCATGGGCGAGGTCGTCGCTCGGGACCTGTTCTTCTGGCGCGCGGCCCCCAACACCGAGTACGCGCACGACTTCGCCAAGGCGAGCCTCCGGAAGTCCCCGGCGCTGCACCGGCGGATCGACGTGGACTACACCGGCTGGTGGATGTGCCTGATCCCCCGGGCGGTCCTCGAGCAGCTCGGCCTGGCGCTGCCGGTCTTCATCAAGTGGGACGATGCCGAGTACGGGATCCGCGCCGGCGAGCACGGCTTCCCGACCGCGACGCTGCCGGGCGCCGCGGTGTGGCACCTGTCCTGGAGCGACAAGGACGACACCTCGGGGTGGCAGGCCTACTTCCACACCCGCAACCGGCTCGTGGCTGCGGCGCTGCACACCGACCACAAGCGCGGTGGCAAGCTGCTGAGGGACACCTTCAAGTTCGACCTGAAGTTCCTGATCATGCTGCAGTACGCGACGGCCGCGCTGCACCACCGCGCCTACGACGACTTCCTGGCCGGCCCGGAACGGCTCTTCCCGCTGCTGCCGACCGCACTGCCCACCGCGCTCGAGCACCAGGGCGACTACCCCGACGGCCGGGTGATCCCCTCCTCCTCGGATCTCCCGCTGCCCTCGATGGGAGCGATCAAGGCGGAGCGGTTCCTGAAGCCGCCGACGACGCCGGTCACGATCGGCCGGACGCTGCTCGGGGCGCTGGTGCACAACCTGCGCAAGCCCCGCGAGGACGCCGCCGACCGCCCGCAGATGAACATCAGCGCCCAGGACGCGCGCTGGTTCCTCCTGTCCCGGCTGGACAGCGCCACCGTCGGCACCGCGGACGGCCGGGGTGTGACCTTTCGCCGCCGCGAGCAGGACACCTTCTGGCGCATGCTCCGGCACTCGGTCCGGATCCACTGGACCCTCTACCGCGAGTTCCCGCGGCTGAAGCAGGAGTACCGGGACCACCTCGGTGAGCTGACCTCACCGGAGAGCTGGGAGAAGGCGTTCGGCACCGGCCAGGCCGGCGGCTGAGCCGACGACGAGGAGGGGCCCCGGACAGCTGCGCTGTCCGGGGCCCCTCCTGCGTGCAGCCGGCGGATCAGGGCCGGCGGAAGCGTTCCCGCCGGCCGTCCCGGACCAGCGCGAGCCACTCCCGCCAGGAGGCGGGATCGCGTCGGGTGACCAGGAAGAACCAGCTGAAGCGCAGCAGCTCCAACGGCCCCAGCCAGCGCATGCCCGGCTGCGCCATCAGGTACCCGCGATTGCGGTAGGTGAAGAAGCGCTTGACGGCGTCGGTCGGGTACTGCGCGGAGAGCCGACCACCGAGGATCGGCGCGAACTCCGTCGTCCCCTCCGGGTGGAGGTACACCGCCGCGGGCGCCGTGCCGAAGGGCAGCCCCGAGCGGACGAGCCTGCGGTGGACCTCCGTCTCGTCACCGCGGAAGAACAGCCGGTAGTCCGGGACGCCGACGACGTCGAGCGCCGCCGCGCTGAACAGGGCGCCGTTGAAGAGCGAGGCGTAGCCAGGCAGCACCTCCACCCCGGCGAAGTCGCTCAGCCGGCGTCGCCAGCGCAGGCCGCGACGCAGCGGGAAGGCCAGCCGATCGGGGTCGGCCTCGTCGGCCACCAGCGGGGAGACCTCCGCCAGCCCGTGCCGCCGGGCCGTGGCCATCAAGGTCTCCAGGACGTGCGCGTCGGCCGGCCGGCCGTCGTCGTCGGCGCACCAGACCCAGTCGGCGCCGAGCGCCAACGCGTGCAGCATGCCCAGGGCGAAGCCGCCGGCCCCGCCGAGGTTGCGCCGGCTGGGCAGGTAGCTGACGGGCAGGCCGCTGGCCCGGGCCACCGGCTCGGCAGACCGGTCCGGCCCGTTGTCGACCAGGACGACGTGGTCGACCGGCCGGCTCTGCGCGGCGATGGCCGCCAGGCTCAGTTCCAGCAGCTCGGATCGGTGCCGCGTCACGATGACCGCGACCACCACCTCCCCGGTGCTGTCACCCGGCCCGCTCACGCGCCGGTGCCCTTGTAGGCCGCGAGCACCTCGTCCAGCGGGCCCTGCTGGCGGATCCGGCCGTGCTCCATCCAGATCCCGGTGTCGCACAGCTCGCGCAGGAACTCGTCGGAGTGCGAGGCGAAGACCAGCAGCCCCGACCGCTCGACCAGCTCACCGAGGCGCTTCTTCGACTTCTCCAGGAAGGCGGCGTCCACCGCGCCGATGCCCTCGTCCAGCAGCAGGATCTCCGGGTCGATGCTGGTGACCACACCGAGGGCGAGCCGCACCCGCATGCCGGTCGAGTAGGTGCGCAGCGGCATGCGCAGGAAGTCGCCCAGCTCCGTGAAGTCGGCGATGTCGTCGACCCGCTGCTCCATCTGCTTGCGGCTCATGCCCAGGAAGAGGCCGCGGATCATGATGTTCTCCAGGCCGGAGATCTCCGGGTCCATGCCGACGCCGAGGTCGAAGACCGGCGCGACCCGGCCCCGGATGTCCGCGCGCCCCCGGGTCGGTTCGTAGATCCCCGACAGCAGGCGCAGCAGCGTCGACTTCCCGGCGCCGTTGTGTCCCACCAGCCCGACCCGGGACCCGTGGTCCAGCTGCAGGGTGATGTCCCGGAGGGCCTCGATGATGGGCACCTTGGAGTCACCCGCGATGTTCCCGCCGACCACACCCATGACCGTCTTCTTCAGCGACCGCGACTTGGCGTCGAAGATCGGGAAGTCGACGCAGGCGTCCTCGGTGGTGATGCTGACCAGGTCGTTCTTCTCTGTCACGTTCACACCCAGTAGGAGACTCGTGCGCGGTAGCGCCGGAGGACCACCAGCGTCAGCGCCCAGCCCAGCACCGTGATCGCGAGCACCACGAGCCAGTACCGCAGCTCCTGGTCCTGTCCCAGCATGGGCCGGCGCAGGATCTCGACGAAGTGCAGGAACGGGTTGAGCTCGGCGAGCCTGGCCCGCTCCGCGATCGCCGGGTTGGGGCTGTTGAGGAAGTCCTGGTAGATCCAGACGATCGGGGTCATGAAGAAGGCGAGCTGCACGATCGACTGGGTGATCGGGGTCAGGTCCCGGAAGCGGGTGGTCACGATGCCGAACAGCAGCGCGACCCAGACCCCGTTGAGCACCAGCAACCCGAGGGCGGGCAGCGCCGCCAGATCGGTCCAGTGCAGCTGCTGGGGGAACACGATCAGCATGACCGCGTAGACGACCAGGTTGTGCAGGAAGAACAGCAGCTGCCGCCAGACGAGCCGGTACACGTGCACGCTCAGCGGCGCGGGGAGGTGCGTGATCAGGCCGACGTTGGAGGTGAAGACCTCCGCGCCCTCGATGATGCACCCGCTGATGAAGCCCCAGATGATGAAACCGACCAGGATGTTCGGCAGCTGGACCGACAGGTCGTTCTGGAAGAGACCGGCGTAGAGGAGGCCCAGCGCGATGGCGGTGATCGCCATGGTGATGGAGATCCAGATCGGCCCGAGGACCGACCGGCGGTACCGCTGCCGGATGTCCTGCCACCCGAGGTGACCCCAGAGCTCGCGGTGCCGCCAGCCGGCGCGCAGGTCACCCAGTGCACTGGCCCAGGACCGCGCGGTCGGGGAGGGCACCGGGCCCGTGGAGCTGCTCATCAGGACATCCTCAGACATCGCCCGGCTCGGCCAGACGGTAGACGCTCACGTCGCGGTTCCGGAACTCGAGCTCGAGGCTGTCGACCTCGTCGAGCTCGTCGAGTCCGGCGGCCCGCTGCTGCCCGACGGCGGTGAAGCCCTCACCGACCACGACCCACTCGACACCGAGCCGCTCGGCGGCGGCCCGGATCTCGGGGTCGTCGTCGATCTCGTCGAACCGTGAGAGCAGGAGCAGCCGGTCGGCACCGATCGCGGCGGGCTGGTACGGCGGGGTGAGCGGGGACTTGAAGACGACGGGCAGGCCGAAGTACGCGTAGGCCAGCGCGGAGCCGTCGTTCGGGTCGTTCAGGATCAAGCCGTCCCCGTCGTGGATCTCGGACAGCTGCTCGTACCCCCGGGCCTCGGTACGGGACCAGGTGGGCCCGTCGGTGTAGCCCAGCGCGACGCGGGACTCGTTGCGAGGACCGTACGCGAGCGCCGTGAGCAGGATCAGCCCGGCGACCAGGAGAGCGCCGAGCACGGGGACGACGCGGCTCCGGGCCGTCGCCGGCAGCGGCGCCCTCTCGGACAGCCGGCGCGCCCCGTCGGCCAGGCCCTGCACCCCGGCGGCGGCGATGAGCACCGCGGGGACCACGAAGATCGCGGCGAAGCGCCACTTGTCGTTCCACCACATCGACGTCAGCCGCAGCGAGAGGTCGTTGTCATAGGCCGAGGCCAGCACGTACTGACCGAGGAAGACGGCGGCGACGGCCAGCAGCATCCGCCCCGGACCCCGGCGACGCAGCAGCACCACGACACCGGCCAGCAGCAGCCCGGCGATCCACCACTGCGGGCGGTCGGCCTCCTGGTTGAAGGTGAGGAGCTGGCCGATCGCCGCGCCCGGCGTCTGCGTGGCCACCCAGTCGACGCCGGTGCCGACGCCCCCGCCGCTCTGGCCGAGGATGCCCGCGGCCAGCGGTGCACAGAGCACGAGCAGGGCGATCCCGGCAGCGACCAGCCCCCCGAACGCACGCAGCCGGGCGCGGGGCTCGCCCAGCTCCACCCAGCGGTCCCGGAGCACCGGCAGGCCCAGCAGCAGCGCGGCGACCACGGCACTGGCGCCGGCGGCCGGCTGGGTCTGCACGACCCCGAGCATCGCCAGCACGGCGGCCGACCCGGTGGCCAGGGAGCCGTGGCGGAGCAGCAGGAGCACCAGGGCGACGGCGCCGGGGACGGCGGCGACCGCGGTCCCGTAGGGCCACAGCGGGCCCCAGAACATCAGGTCGTAGGGGAAGGCGGTGACCGCCGTCCCGAGCACGGCGGCGGCGACGGCCGCGAGCGGACGGCGCAGCACCACCCAGGCCAGCAACCCCAGGCCGGCCGCGAAGACGGCGGGCAGCACGGCGAGCACCGCGTTGATCGCCATCGGCACGTCGAGGCGCCCGGTCTGCACGAGCAGCGCAGCGAGGCCGTGGAAGACGTCGGGGTAGAGGAAGTCGGTGTTCTCCGGCTGCGCCATCGGCGCCAGGGCCGCGGAGTCGATCACCTGCGAGTCGGCGATGAACCGCACCGAGTTGGCATGGAACATGCCGTCCCAGTACTGCTGCGGCTGGGTCAGGCCCAGGGTCGCCCGCACGATCCGGTACGCCGCCAGGCCGGAGACCACGGCCCAGGCGAGCAGCCACGTCAGGTCGAGCGCCGAGGGCCGCCGGCGTCGGTGGCCGGCCCCAGAGGGCACCGCGCCCCCCGCCGGGTCCTGCTCAGCGTCGCCCCGCGTGCGCCACGGCCGGCGCAGGACCAGCAGGACCACCGGCACCGCCAGCAGGACCGGGACGACCGTGCCGACGCTCCAGGGGACGTCGAGCTGCGCATAGAGCACCGCTGCCAGCGCCAGGCTGCCCAGGGTGAGGGCCGGCGCGGCCGCCACGGCCAGGTGGCCGCGCATCCCCACCGCCAGAGCCGAGAGCAGCCCGGGGAGGAAGAGCAGCAGACCAGCAGAGGCGACAGCCGTTCCGGCGCTCACGGAGTTCCACGGTGACTGGGATGACCTCGCCTCACCAGGTCAGGGTAACCAGCCTCGGCCTGCGTCCCAGGCAGGACGAGGGGTCCTCGGCCCCTCCCGCACCACGGTCACCGTGAGACGACTCGGGGACCACCCGTGGGCGTCCACAGGATGCTGCCGCCCTCGAACCGGCCGACGATCCCGCCGTCGACGGCCGCCTCGTCCTCCGTGGGGTAGCCGAGGCTGCCGCGCTCGGCACCGAGCTGCGCGTAGAGCGCGCCGATGGCGCCGGTCACCAGGTGCGCACCCGTCTGCGCCGTCCAGTAGACGGCGCCGCGCTCGTAGGACTGCACGATCCCCCGGCCGTCGGCGAGGGCCCGCTCGTCCGTCGTCGGGTAGCCGAGCAGTCCGGCTGCCGCGCCGTGCCGCTGCCACAGGGCGCCGATCCCACCGACCGTGGGGTGCGCACCCGTCGACGCCGTCCAGTGCACGGCGCCGCCCTCGAACTGCTGCGCGATCCCGCGCCCGTCGGGCAGCCCGGCCTCGTCCGTGGTCGGGTAGCCGAGCCCCCCGGTCACCCCGCCGTGCCGCTGCCAGTGGGCGCCGATGCCCCCGGTCACCTGCATCCCACCGGTCCGCGAGCTCCACCAGAGGTCACCCCCCTCGAACCGCTGCCAGAAGCCGCGGCCGTCACCGGCCGACTGCTCGGCCGACCGCGGCGACCCGAGCCGCCCGGCGTCGGCGCCCAGCCGCTCGTAGGCCACCCGCAGACCGCCGACGACCGGGTGCCCACCCGTGGCCGCGGACCAGTGCAGGTCACCACCGGTGAACCGCTGCCGGAAGCGGCCGGCCGTCCCGGCCTCCTCGCCGGACACCGGGTACCCCAGGCGGGGGGGGGGGGGGGGGGGGGGGGGGGGGGCGGGGGGGGGGGGCGGGGGGGGGGGGGGGGGGGGGGGGGGGGGGGGGGGGGGGGGGGGGGGGGGGGGGGGGGGGGGGGGGGGGGGGGGGGGGGGGGGGGGGGGCGGGGGGGGGGGGGGGGG
>NZ_JBJHAI010000020.1:0-69789 GCF_054050955.1 Modestobacter sp. SYSU DS0290 | reverse complement strand
CCCCCCCCCCCCCCCCCCCCCCCCCCGCCCCACCCGCCACCCCCCGCGCCGCCGCCCCCCCCCCCCCCCCCCCCCCCCCCCCCCCCGCTGACGTGTCCTGCGAGCCGGCTCAGCCGGCGATGAAGCCCACCCGGCGCTGGTCGGCCTCGGCGATCTCGACGTAGGCGATCTTGGTCGTCGGGACGACGACGCGGCGGCCGCGCTCGTCGACCAGCGTCAGCAGACCGTCGTCGGCCGCCATGGCCTTCGAGACCTCCGCCGCGATCTCGTCGGGGGTCTTCGGGCTGTCGATGACCAGCTCGCGGGGGGAGTGTTGGACACCGATCTTGACTTCCACGTGGAGATGCCTCCTCAGGTCTGGCTGCTCCCGCCCACGCTAGTGCAGCGGCCGCGGGCGGGCCGGTCCGGCGGATGCGCCGTCAGCGAACGGATGAAGGACCCCGTCCCTCTCACCCCTCGCAAGCTCGGGGTGAGCCTCCGGACGGGGCCTCGTCGTCGCGGCGGGGGAAGCCGGAGATGCCGCGCCACGCCAGGGCCGACATCAGCGCGACCGCCTCGTCGCGCGACAGCGTGCCCTTGCGGGCCAGCCACCAGCGCGCGCTGCTCTCCGCCATGCCGGTCAGCCCCGCGGAGAGCAGCAGCGCCCGCTCCTCGTCGGCGCCGGTGTCCGCGGCGATGACCTCGGCGATCGCCTCGGTGACCGCCCGGGTCCCGCGGCCGGCGAGCTCGGAGACCTGCGGGTCGTTGCGGAGGTCGGACTCGAAGACCAGCCGGAAGGCCTCGCCCTCGGCGTCGATGAAGTCGAAGTAGGCGCCGACCGCGCCGTGCACCCGGGCCCGGTTGTCGTCGGTGCCGGCCATCGCCTGCCGCACCCGGTCGGTGAGCTCGTCGACCTGCTGCTCCAGCAGGGCCAGGTACAGCTCTCGCTTCCCAGGGAAGTGCTGGTAGAGGACGGGCTTGCTGACCCCCGCGCGGTCGGCGATGTCGTCCATCGCGGCGGCGTGGTAGCCCTGGGCGACGAAGACGTCCTGCGCGGCGCGCAGCAGCTGCAGCCGCCGGGCGCTGCGCGGCAGGCGGGCGGTCCGGCGGCCGGCGGGCGGCGCGGCATCGGACGGCGCGGTGTCGGACGGCGCGGGGGCCGGAGGACTGGGCTGCATGGCCCGGCGAGCTTACCGGCGGGTAGCTCGGGCGACGTCGGCCCGGCCCGCGGCCGGCCGGCCCGGGCGGGGGTGTCGCGCGGGTGTTCTACCGTCGATCGGGTGAGCGATGCCCGGCTGTCCGAGAGCCCCCTGCCGCGGCTGGGCCGGTTGCTCCCGCCGTGGCCCGGTGAGCTGGTGCCCGTCACCGGTGGTGAGGTCTTCGTCCGCTCCACCCCGTGGCAGGGCCCGGTGGGCGCCGACGCCGCAGAGGTCGCCGCGGCTCCGCGCGAGCGGGCGCTGTACGTGCACGGGCTGGGCGGGGCCTCGACCAACTGGACCGACCTCGCCGGGCTGCTCGCCGTCCGCTTCGAGGGCCACGCCCTGGACCTGCCCGGGTTCGGCCGGTCGGGCCCGCCGCGGCGGTACTCGATCGAGCGGCACGCGCAGGCCGTCATCGACGTCCTGGAATGGGTCGCCGCCCGGCCCGGGCCGGGGCAGGGACGGCCGGTGCACCTGGTCGGCAACTCCCTCGGCGGTCTGGTGAGCGTGTGGGTGGCCGCGCGCCGTCCGGACCTGGTCGCCACCCTCAGCCTGATCTCCGCGGCCATGCCGGTCTACCGGGTGCCCGCCGCCTTCGACCGGGCGATCACCCTGGTCCTGCTGCCCGGCGTGCCCTCTCTCGCCGAACGGCGGTTGGCCGGGGTCAGCCCCGAGCAGCGGGTGCGTGGCCTGATACAGACCTGCTTCGGCGACCCCGACGCGGTTCCCCCCGAGCGTCTGCAGCAGGCGGTCGACGAGATGCGGGAGCGTGACGAGCAGCCCTGGTCGGGGCAGGCGCTCACCCGCAGCCTGCGCGGGCTGATGACCTCCTACCTGCGGTTCGGCCGGGCCAACGCCTGGCGGATGGCCCGGTCGGTGCGGATGCCGTCGCTCGTGGTCACCGGCGACCGGGACCGGCTGGTCGACCCCGCACTCGCCACCCGGCTCGCCGAGGTGCTGCCCGACGCCCGGCTCCAGGTGCAGCCCGGCATCGGTCACCTCGCGATGATGGAGGCGCCCGAGCCGACCGCCCGTGCCGTGCTCGCCCTCGCCGAGGACGCCGCGGACCGCGCGCACGTGGCCGGCCGGGACACCTCCAGCGCGCAGGCCTGAGACCGGGACACGCGACCGGGCGGTCGCCCCGCTGCTCTGCCGCGCCGCGCGGGTTCCGTGAGAGTCTCGGTTCCGTGGCCAGCCCCGACGACCGCTCCGGTCGCGACCCGGCGCGGCCGCCGCGGCCCCCGGTCCCCGCGCCCCGGCCCGCGGCGACGGCGAACCGGCAGCGGCCCGTCCGCACCGGGGCGACCGCCCGGGGCGCGCGTCCCTCCGGCTCCGGCCCGCTGGTCGCCCGCCCGGACCCGGCGCCCCGGCCCCGTCGCGACGCACCGCCACCCGGGAGCCCGCTGAAGCGGTTCGCCCGCCGGTACGGCTGGCGCGCGTACGCCATCCCGGTGCTCACCCTGGCCACCGTGGTCACGCTGGCCGACGTCGCGCTCAGTGGTGCGGACCGGACGCCGGTCACCGACCCGGCCGCGGCGCCCTCGTCGGTCAGCGCACCCCCGGTCGAGCCGACGCCCACGCCGTCGCCGACCGAGCAGGCGCCGGCCGAGGGTGAGGGTGCGCCCGTCGAGCAGCCCGCACCGCCGCCGGCCGCGCCCGCCTACGTCGAGCAGGGGGCAGGCACCGTCTCGGTCGTCGACGGCAGCTCGCAGGTCTACGGCACCGGGCCGCTGGAGCGCTTCGTCGTCGAGGTCGAGGACGGCATCGGCGTGGACGGCGCGCAGTTCGCCGCCGCCGTCGAGGCCACTCTCGGCGACCCGCGCTCGTGGGGCGCCGGCGGCCGGATGTCCTTCCAGCGCGTGGGGGCCGCCGAGGCCGCCGCCGGCGGCTACGACTTCCGGGTCAGCCTGGTCAGCCCGGGGAGCATGGAGACCTACTGCCCCGGGGTGGGCACCGGCGGCTACACCTCCTGCCGGTACGGCGAGCGCGCGGTGATCAACCTGGCCCGCTGGGAGACCGCCGTCCCCGACTACGGGGGCGACATCGCCACCTACCGCCAGTACGTGGTCAACCACGAGGTGGGGCACGCGCTGGGCAACGGGCACCAGCCCTGCCCGGGGCCCGGCCAGCTCGCCCCGGTCATGCACCAGCAGACCCTGGGGCTGCAGGGCTGCCTCAAGAACGCCTGGCCCCACCCGTAGCCGCAGCACGCCCGCGTGGGGGACCGGCCCCTGCCCGTCCCGAGGAGCCGCCCCGTGTTCCCCCGTCGCCGCGCCGGGTTGCTGGACCTGCGCTTCCGCGAAGTGCACCGGCAACGCCCCCGCGCCCTGTTCTCGCCCTTCCTCGACCACGACCGCTCCCACCCCGAGGTCCTCGCGGACGGCGGGCTGGCCCACCTCTCGTCGCCCCGGGTGCCCTTCGTGACGGTGGCGCTGGACGTCGCCGACGTCCCCGGCGGCGGCGCGCTGCTGGCCGGCCTGGACGGCCCGACGGGTTCGGTGCTGGCTCGCTGGCTCCCGTCGACCGGGCGGCTGACCCTCGAGGTGGACGGCGGCCGGGGGCCCGTGCTCGTGGCCGATGCCGAACTGCGCCTGGACCTCCCGGCTGTCCTCGCCGTCGCGGTCCACGAGAACCAGGTCACCGTCCTGGCCGGCCCCGACGAGCACGCGCTGCGCCCGTTGCTGACCGAGCGGGACCGGGTGCGGCAGGAGATCGACCTGCGGGACGTGGCGGTGCTCGGTGGGCTCCGGTTCGCCTACGGAGTCCAGGACGCCGCCGGCACGCCCGGGGCCCCCGGGGCCGGAGGGGCGTCGCTGACCCGGGTGCGCGCCGGGCTCTCCGGGCCGGTGGGCGTGCGCGACCCGCAGGTCGTGCGGCATCCCGACGGGTCGCCGCACGTGGTGGACGGTCGGGTCCTGCTCACCATGACCAGTGCGGGGCTCGGCTTCTTCCAGCAGGCGCACTGGGGCGTGTGGGCCCTCGACCTCGGCGACCCCCGTCGCATCGAGCAGGTGGGTGAGCTGTACACCGAGCGCGACGGGGTGCTGCTCGGCGACCACGCCGGGCACCTGGTGGTCGACGAAGAGGCCGGTGAGGTCCAGGTGCTGGTCTCCTCCTGGGGCGACCACGACCACGAGCGGGGGGTGCACGTCCGCCACGCCACCGCCGGGCTCGACCTGCTGTCGGGCGTGCACGTGCTGCGGACCGAACGGGTCGCGCTGCCCACTCGGCACAGCGCGTGGGACCCGTCGCTGGCCCGGATCGACGGGCGCTGGCATCTCGGGTTCACCGAGTGCGTCGCCTTCCAGCCCCGCTACGTCTTCCACCCGGCCCTGGCGGTCACCGAGGACCGCGACCCGGTCGTCGGCCTGCAGCTGGTGGGCGCCGACAGCGCACGGGAGCAGACCGAGGGCAGTCTGCTGCAGCGGGTCGGGCGGGACTGGGCGGTGCTGGCGAGTGACGGTGACGCCCGGGAGTACCCGGTCTACGACCTGCGACTGCGCCAGCGGGGTGTGCTCTCGGCGCCCTACGGGTCGAACATCCCGCACCCTGCGCTGGTCCGGGCCGGCGGCGGCCGGCGGGCGCCGTGGTGGCTGGTGACCTTCGACGGGACCCCGTGGCACGACGACGTCCTGGGGTACGGCACGCACGGTGACCTCGTCGTGATGGCGGCGCCGCCCCGCCGCTGACCGTGCCACCGTCCCGCTGGGTGGGACGCGGTCCGGGACGGGGATTACGGACCCGTGTCAGGCTGTTGCGCAGTCCAGGACGCCGGCTCGGGCCGGCTCGCCTGACGACACAGCCGTGTGAGGAGCACCCCGTGCAGTTGCCACCCCTGGTGGAGCCCGCTGACGACCTGTCCATCGACGAGGTCCGCCGCTACAGCCGCCACCTGATCATCCCCGACGTCGGGATGGACGGGCAGAAGCGGCTCAAGAACGCCAAGGTCCTGGCGGTCGGCGCCGGGGGCCTCGGCTCGCCGGTGCTCATGTACCTGGCCGCGGCCGGTGTCGGCACGCTGGGCATCGTCGAGTTCGACACCGTCGACGAGTCCAACCTGCAGCGCCAGATCATCCACGGGCAGTCCGACGTCGGCCGTTCCAAGGCGCAGAGCGCCGCGGACTCGATCCGGGAGATCAACCCCTACGTCGACGTCCGCCTGCACGAGACGCGGCTGGACAACGAGAACGTGCTGGAGATCTTCAGCCAGTACGACCTCATCGTCGACGGCACCGACAACTTCGCCACCCGCTACCTGGTCAACGACGCCGCCGTGCTGCTGAACAAGCCGTACGTGTGGGGTTCGATCTACCGGTTCGACGGCCAGGTCTCGGTCTTCTGGAACGAGCACGGGCCCAACTACCGCGACCTCTACCCGGTGCCGCCGCCGCCCGGCATGGTCCCCAGCTGCGCCGAGGGCGGTGTCCTGGGCGTGCTGTGCGCGACCGTCGGCGCCATCCAGGCCACCGAGGCGGTCAAGCTCATCACCGGCATCGGTGAGACGCTGCTGGGCCGGCTCATGGTCTACGACGCCCTGGAGATGACCTTCCGCACCATCAAGGTGCGCAAGGACCCGGAGGGTGAGCCGATCACCGGCCTCATCGACTACGAGAGCTTCTGCGGCGTCGTCTCCGACGCGGCCCAGCAGGCGGCCGCGGGTTCGACGATCACCGTCGACGAGCTCAAGGACATGATGGACGCCGGCAAGGACTTCGAGCTGATCGACGTCCGCGAGCCCAACGAGTACGAGATCGTCTCGATCCCGGGCGCGAAGCTGATCCCCAAGGACGAGATCCTGTCCGGCCGGGCGCTGGCGCAGCTGCCCAACGACAAGCCGATCGTGCTGCACTGCAAGACCGGGGTGCGCTCCGCCGAGGTGCTCGCCGCGGTCAAGAACGCCGGCTTCGGGGACGCCGTGCACGTGCAGGGCGGCGTCACCTCCTGGGCGACCCGGATCGACAAGACGCTCCCCACCTACTGACGACGTCCCAGCACGTCACCCGGGCCCCACTCCCACGCGGGAGTGGGGCCCTCGTGCTGTCTACTGGCGGCATGCCCGAGCCGAGCCACACCGACCTGCTGCTGCTCTTCCAACGGGCCCAGGCGCAGTTCACCGACCGGGTGGACGCCGTCGAGCCGGGGCAGTGGGACGCCCCTGCGCTGCCCGAGTGGAGCGTCGCCGACCTGGTGGCGCACCTGACCAGCGAGCAGCTGTGGGTGCCGCCGCTGCTGGCCGGCGAGCCGCTGGACGTCGTCGCGCAGCGCATCCCCACCGGCACCGACGAGCTGATCGGCGCCGACCCGCTCACTGCGTGGGAGACCGCCGCCGACGGGGCGCTGGCGGCCTGGGCCGACCCCGCCGTCCTCGACCGCACGGTGCAGCTGTCCGCCGGCCCGGTGAGCGCCGCCGAGTACCTCACCGAGATGACCGCGGACCTGACCGTGCACGCGTGGGACCTCGCCCGGGCGGTCGGCGGTGACGCCCGCCTCGACCCCGAGCTGACCGCCGCCGCCTACCGGTACGCCGAGGCCCACCTCGGCGACGAGGGGGAGCCCGGCCTGTTCGCCGCACCGGTCGAGCCGCCGTCCGGTGCGGACCTGCAGACCCGGCTGCTGGCCCGGTTCGGGCGTCGCTCCTGAGGGTGGGGCGTGGGCCCGTTGCGCCCGATGACCCGCGTCACGCACCTAGGCTCCGTCGTCGAACAGCCGAGCCGGAGGTCTGCACGCATGAGCCAGCCACCCCAGGGTCCACCCCAGCAGGGCCCCCACGACGCGCAGCCCACCGGGCCGTCCCCGTGGGGTCCCCAGCCGGGTGCGGACTGGGGCATGCCGCCGGTCGGACAGCAGCCGGCCGGTGCCGGCTGGGGGCCGCCCCCGGGTCAGCCCGGCCCCTGGGGAGCTCCCGCGCCGTGGGCCGGCGGGCCGGGCGCTCCCGGAGGCCCGGGGCCGGACCGGAAGCGGACGCTGGTGGTCACGGCGGCCGCCGTGGCGGGGCTGGTGGTCGCGGTGGCCGTCGGGCTGACGCTGTGGCTGGGCGGCGACGACGAGCCGTCGACCACCGCCGCGGCCGGGCGCGCCACCGACTCCTCCCGGCCGGCGCCCTCGCCGTCCGCAGGAGCCAGCGGTCTCACCGCGGCCCCGCCGTCCGTGGGCGTCGAGGAGTTCCTCGCCTCGCTCCCCGTGGACTTCACCGACTGCGGCGAGGCCGACCTGGTCGGGGACGGTGACGTCGTCGCGGCCGCCTGCGGCCCGGCGTCCAGCCAGCCCGGTCCGAGCGATGCGACCTTCCTGCGCTACCCCGACATCGACACCCTCGACGACGTCTTCATCACCGACGTCTCCGCGCTGGGCCTCGACGAGTGGGGCGCCGCGACCGACTGCTCCGAGGACGGCTTCGGCGAGTGGGTCCGCGGGGACACCACCGGCGGGCTGCTCGCCTGCGGGCTGGCCGAGGGCACCGCGTTCATCTACTGGACCGACGACGAGTTCCTCACCGAGGGCGTGGTGAGCGCGCCGGGGGAGACCCAGGACGACGTCGTCGCGCTCTACGAGTGGTGGGTCGAGAACAGCGACTTCGTGGGCTGACCCGGTGATGCCTGCGGGGGAGGACCGGTCGGCCGCCGACGTCGACGAGGCGGTCTTCGATGTCGTGGAGGCGATCCCACCGGGCCGGGTGAGCACGTACGGGGCCATCGGCCGCCTGGTCGGCGTCGGTCCGCGGCGGGTGGCGAGGGCGCTGTCGGCCGGCGGCGGGGCCGTCCCCTGGCACCGTGTCGTGCGCGCCGACGGCACCCCGGCCGAGCCCGTGCGCGTGCGTCAGCTGGCGCTGCTGGCCGCCGAGGGCGTGCCGGTGCGCGGCGTCCGGGTCGATCTCGCCGCCGTCGGGTGGCCCGACGAGCCCTGAGTCCGCGGAACCGTCGGTGGGCCGTGTTCTCATCGAGGGGTGCGGGGGGACGGCGGGGCGGTCACGACGGGGGAGCCGGTCTACCGGCTGGTGCAGCCGGAGGCGGTGCCGGTCGTCCGCCCGCGGCTCGACCCGACCCAGCAGGCGGTGGTCGACCACCCGGGCGGGCCGCTGCTGGTGCTCGCCGGGCCGGGGACCGGCAAGACCACGACGATCGTGGAGGCCGTCGCGGCCCGCATCGAGGCCGGGGCCGACCCCGAGCGCCTGCTGGTGCTCACCTTCAGCCGCAAGGCCGCCGGGGAGCTGCGCACCCGGATCACCGCCCGGGTCGGGCGCACCATCCGCGAGCCGGTCGCCCGCACGTTCCACTCCTACGCCTTCGGGGTGCTCCGTCGCGCCGCGGTGCTGCGCGGTGAGCCTGCCCCCCGGCTGCTGACGGCGGCCGAGCAGGACGCCGTCGTCGCCGAGCTGCTGGCCGGTGACGTCGCCGAGGACGGCGTGCGCTGGCCCGACGAGCTCGCCGCGGCGTTGCAGACCACCGGCTTCCGGGAGGAGCTGCGCGAGCTGCTGCTGCGCGCCACCGAGCGCGGCATCGACCCCGCGCGGCTGGCCGCCTGGGGCCGGGAGCGCGGGCTGCCGCACTGGGTGGCCGCCGCCCGCTTCGCCGACCAGTACGCCGGCGTGAGCGCCTTCGCCACCGCCGCCCGCGGGGGCGCCAGCGGCTACGACCCGGCCGAGCTGGTGCGCACCGCGATCGACGAGCTGCGCGTCGACCCCGAGCTGCTGCGCACCGAGCGTGAGCGGGCGCGCTGGCTGTTCGTCGACGAGTACCAGGACACCGACCCGGCACAGGTGGAGCTGGTCGAGCTGCTGGCCGGCGGCGGTGGCGACCTGGTCGTCGTCGGCGACCCCGACCAGGCCATCTACGCCTTCCGCGGCGCTGAACCGCGCGGCATCGTCGAGTTCCCCACCCGCTTCCGGCACCGCGACGGCCGCCCCGCCGACCGGTTGTCGCTGGGCGTGTGCCGCCGCTCCGGGGCCGAGCTGCTCGCGGTCAGCCGCCGGGTCGCCGAAGGGCTGCCCGGCCCCTGGGAGCACCGCCGCCTGACCCCGGGTGACGGCGCCGCGCCGGGGGAGGCCGAGGTGCACGTCTTCGACTCCCCGGCCACCGAGGCGGCGTTCCTCGCCGACACGCTCCGCCGGGCCCATCTGCTCGACGGCGTGCCCTGGTCGCAGATGGCGGTGGTGGTCCGCTCCGCGGCGACCGGGCTCGCACCGGTGCGCCGCGCGCTCTCCCAGGCCGGGGTCCCGGTCGCCGTCTCCGCCGACGACGTCGCGCTCGCCGCCCAGCCGGCGGTGCAGCCGTTCCTGGCCGCCCTCGGCGCCCTCCTCCCGGTGCCGTCCCCGGTCGACGGCGAGCCCGGCGAGGCCGGGCTCGACGAGCCGGGCGCGGAGGCGCTGCTGGCCTCACCGCTGGGCGGGGCCACCGTGCTCGACCTGCGCCGGCTGCGCCGGGCGGCCCGGCGGGCGCTGGTCGACCGTGGGGAGGACGCCGGCTCCCGCGGCGCACCGCTGGCCGCGGTGCTCGCCGACGCGACGCTGCTGGACGCACTCCCCGAGCACGTGGCCCGCCCGGCGGCCCGGGTCGCCCGGGTGCTCTCGGCCGGGCGGCTCGCGCTGACCACCGACGGCTCCGCCGAGGACGTGCTCTGGGCGATGTGGCAGGCCAGCGGGCTCGCTCACCGCTGGGCGCGGGCCAGCGCCGCCGGCGGGCCGAGCGGTGCGGTCGCCGACCGCGACCTGGACGCGGTGGTCTCGCTCTTCGACGCCGCCGCGGCCTTCGTCGACCGGCTGCCGCACGCCGGGGTGGGTGCGTTCGTGGGGCACCTGGGCGCCCAGCAGCTGCCCGGTGACAGCGGCGCGGCCCGGGCGCCGGCCGGGGAGACGGTCCGGCTGCTCACCGCGCACGCCAGCAAGGGCCTGGAGTGGGACGTCGTCTGCGTGGCCGGCGTGCAGGAGGGCGTGTGGCCGGACCTGCGCACCCGGGCCAGCCTGCTCGGCGCCGAGGACCTGGTGGACGCCGCCGGGGGCACCGACCCGGAGAACCTCGACCGCCGCACGCTCGCCCTCGCCGAGGAACGCCGGCTGTTCTACGTGGCCTGCACCCGCGCCCGGCGGCGGCTGTTGGTCACCGCCGTCGACGGCGCGCTCGAGGGCGGGGACGCCGGGGCGGCGGCGTCCCGCTTCCTGGACCTGGTGGCCCCGCCGCCGCCCGGTGGTGACGGCAGCCGGCCGCACACGCCGCTGCCCCGGCAGCTCACCCTTCCGGCGCTGGTCGCGGAGCTGCGCCGGAACCTCACCGACCCGCACACCCCGGCGCCGCGCCGGTCCAGCGCCGCCGCGGTGCTGCGCCGGCTGGCCGACGAGCGGGTGGCCGGCGCCGACCCGGCCGGCTGGTGGGGGCTGGCGCCGCTGTCGGACGACGCCCCCCTGGTCGACCCTGACGACGTCGTCCCGGTGCGCCCCTCGGCGATCGACACCTTCCAGCGCTGCCCGCTGCGCTGGGTGCTCGGCGCGGTGGGCGCCGAGGCGGCGCCGGAGGCGACCCGCACGGTCGGGTCGGCGGTGCACGACGTCGCCCAGCAGGTGGCCGAGGGGCTGCCCCCGGCGGAGGCCGCGGCGGTCCTCGACACCGAGCTGGACGGCCTGGACCTCGGGCCGGGCTGGTTCGACCAGCGGCAGCGGGACCGGGCGCAGGAGATGCTGGCCAAGTTCCTCGCCTGGCACGCGAAGGGCGACCGCGAACTGGTCGCCGCCGAGGAGGACTTCGACGTCGTCGTCGGCCGCGCGCGGCTGCGCGGTCAGGTCGACCGGCTGGAGCGCGACGCCGACGGCCGGCTGGTCGTGGTCGACCTGAAGACCGGGAAGACCGCGCCGCGGACCGTGGAGGAGCACGGGCAGCTCGCCGCCTACCAGGTGGCCGTCGCCGAGGGGGCCTTCGCGCGGCACGGCACGGTGAGCGGGGGAGCGGCGCTGCTGCAGGTGGGTGGTGCGCAGAAGGCGGCGAAGGAGCACGCGCAGTCCCCGCTGCCCACCGACGTCGACCCGCACGAGACGTGGGCCGGGGAGCTGATCGCGGAGGTGGGCGAGGGGATGGGTGCGGGCACGTTCGTCGCGCGTACGGACACCGACTGCGAGCGCTGCGCGTTCCGCCGCAGCTGCCCGGTGCAGGAGTCCGGCCGGCAGGTGACGTCATGACGCAGTTGGCCTTCGACCTGCCCGGGATGGGGCCGATCGGGGAGCCCGAGGTGCCCCGGCTGCTCACCCCCGCCGAGGTCGCCACCCGGTGCGGCCTCAGCTACGCGCCGTCGGAGGAGCAGGCCGGGGTGGTCTCCGCGCCGGTCGACCGGCCGCTGGTCGTGGTCGCCGGCGCCGGGTCGGGCAAGACCGAGACGATGGCCGCCCGGGTCGCCTGGCTGGTCGCCAACCAGCTGGTCGCCCCGGAGGCGGTGCTCGGGCTGACGTTCACCCGCAAGGCCGCCAGCGAGCTGAACGCCCGGGTGCGGCTGCGGCTCGGCGCGCTGGCCGAACACCCCGACACCGACCCGGCGCTGCGCGAGCGGCTCGCCGTCGCCGCGCCCACCGTCGCCACCTACCACGGCTACGCCGCCGGCATCGTCGCCGAGCACGGGCTGCGGATCGGCGTGGAGCCCGGCGCCGGCGTGCTGGGCCCGGCCATGTGCTGGGGGCAGGCGGCCACCGTCGTGGCCGGGCACACCGGCGACATGGCCGACGTCGCCCTGGGGCTGGTCACCACCACCGAGGACGTGCTGCAGCTGGCTGCCGAGCTCGGTGAGCACGACGTGAGCCCCGACCGGCTGCGCGCCTGGACCGCCCGGTTCGAGGCGCAGCTGCGCGGTTACCCCGATGCCGGCCGGAAGAAGGGCCCCTACGCCGACGTGCTGGCCCTGCTGGCCCGGCAGCGGGCCCGGGTGGCGCTGCTGCCCATGGTCGAGGCGTTCGAGGCGCGCAAGCGGTCCGCGGGCGCCATCGACTACGCCGACCAGGTCGCCTTCGCCGCCCGGGTGGCGGTCAGCTCCCCGGAGGTGGGCCGCCGCGAGCGGGCGCGCTGGCGGGTCGTGCTGCTCGACGAGTACCAGGACACCAGCGTCGGTCAGCTGCGCATGCTCGAGGCGCTGTTCGGCGGCCCGGGTGGGCACCCGGTGCTCGCCGTCGGCGACCCGCGGCAGTCGATCTACGGCTGGCGGGGTGCCTCGGCCGGCACCATCGAGCGCTTCGCCCGCACCTTCCCCGGCACCCCGGAGCGGCCGGCCGAGCGGCTCACACTGTCGACCAGCTGGCGCAACGACCGCGCCGTGCTGGCCGTCGCCAACGCGGTGTCGGGGATGCTGCCCGAGCCCGAGCAGCCGCTGCCCGACCTCACCGCAGCACCGGTCGCCGGCCCGGGCGCGGTGCACGTCGGCCTGTACGAGACCGTCGCCGAGGAGACGGCGGCGCTCGCCGACCGGCTGGCGGCCGAGTGGCACCGGCCCGCCGACCGCCGCCCGACCATCGCGGTCCTCGCCCGCCGCCGGGCCCAGCTGCCCGGCATCGCCGCGGCGCTGCGCGAGCGCGGGCTGCCGGTCGAGGTGGTCGGGCTCGGGGGGCTGCTCGACGTGCCGGAGGTCTCCGACGTCGTCGCCACGCTGCGGGTGCTGGTCGACCCCACCGCCGGAGACGCGCTGGGGCGGCTGCTCACCGGCGCCCGCTGGCGGATCGGCCCGCGCGACCTCGCCGCCCTGGAGAGCCGCGCGCGGTCGCTCGTCCGCGAGCGCCGGGCCGCCGCCGAGCCCGGCACCCCGGCCGGCGACGTCGCCGCCACCCCGGCCGACGGCGCCACCCCGGAGCTGCCCCGGGAGCGGGGCAGCATCATCGAAGCGCTCGACGACCTGGGCCGCCCCGAGGCCTACTCCGCCGAGGGCTTCCGCCGGCTCCGGCGCTTGGGCTCCGAGCTGGCCACGCTGCGCGGGCGGCTGGGGGAGTCGCTGCCCGACCTGGTCGACGAGGTGGTGCGGGCCCTCGGCCTGGAGACCGAGCTCGCCAGCCACCCCGACGTCACCCCGGGCCGGGCGCGCACCCACCTCGACGCGCTGCACGAGGTCGCCGCGCAGTTCGCCGAGCTGGCCGAGCTGCCCTCGCTGCCGGCGTTCCTCGGCTACCTCGCCGACGCCGAGGTCCGCGAGCGCGGGCTGGAACCCGGTGAGGTGGCGGTCAACCCGGAGGCGGTGCAGCTGCTCACCGGGCACTCGGCCAAGGGCCTGGAGTGGGACGTCGTCGCGGTGCCCGGCATGACCGTCGGTCAGTTCCCGGCCAAGGGCGACGCCTCCGACTCCTGGATCCGCGACCCCGGCGCCGTCCCGGTCGACCTGCGCGTCACCGACCGCGCCGAGCTGCCCCGGCTGCACCTGCCGGTGCCCGGCTCCGGTGACCAGGCCGCCGTCCGCGACGCGCTGGCCGACTACGTCGCCGAGTGGAAGGACTTCGGGCTGGCCGAGGAGATCCGGCTGGGCTACGTGGCGGTCACCCGGGCCAAGCACCTGCTGCTGTGCTCGGGCAGCTGGTGGCGCGACGGCAAGACCGTGTGCGGGCCGTCCGCGCTGCTGCTGGCGGTCAAGGACGCCGTCGAGGGCGGCGCCGGTGTCGTCGACGCCTGGGCCGAGCCGCCGGCCGACGACGCGGAGAACCCGGCGCTCGCCGAGTGGCCGATCGGTGTGTGGCCGGCGGACCCGCTGTCCTCGGGACGGCGCCGGGCGCTGAGCGCCGCCGCCGAGCTGGTCGCCGCCAGCCAGCCGCACCCGCTCACCGACGAGGCGCTGCAGGCCACCGACGACCCGCTGGTCGCCGACTGGCTGCGCGACGCCGACCTGCTGCTGCGGGAGCGGGCCGAGTCCTGGCGCGGCACCGTCGAGGTGCCGCTGCCGGCACACCTGTCGGTGTCGGCGCTGGTGGCGCTGCGCCGCGACCCCGCCGAGCTGGCCCGGCGGCTGCGCCGGCCGATGCCCGCCGCGCCGGCGCCGCTGGCTCGCCGCGGCACCGCGTTCCACGCCTGGCTGGAGGAGCGCTTCGGCACCTCCCGGCTGATCGACCTCGACGAGCTGCCCGGCTCGGGCGACGCCGAGGCCGCCCCCGACGAGGCGCTGACCTCGCTGCAGGAGGCGTTCCTGGCCAGCGAGTGGGCCGACCGGCAGCCGGTCGACGTGGAGGCGCCGTTCGAGACGCCGCTGGGGCCGTTGACCCTGCGCGGGCGGATCGACGCGGTCTACGCCACGCCCGACGGCGGCTTCGAGGTGATCGACTGGAAGACCGGCCCGGTGCCCGGCGCGGCCGAGCTCGCCGCCGCGGGCGTGCAGCTGGCCGCCTACCGGCTGGGCTGGTCGCGGCTGACCGGCGTGCCGGTCGAGCGGGTCAGCGCCGGCTTCCACCACGTCGCCGCCGGGGTCACCCTGCGCCCGGTCGACCTGCTCGACGAGGCCGGCCTGCTCGCCCTGGTCACCGGCACCGCCTGACGGTGTGCGCTGAGTGTCGGTCGCCGGCCGTCGAACCAGCAGTCAGCGCACACCGTCGGGACCCTGCTCACCGGTCGCCGGGACCGCGCAGGACGCAGAACTCGTTGCCCTCCGGGTCGGCGAGGGTGAACCACCCGCTGCCGTCGGGCCGCCGTCGATCGGCGACGACCGTCGCACCGATGCCGACCAGCCGCTCGACCTCCGCGTCGCGCGTGCCCTCAGCCGGCACCAGGTCCAGGTGCAGCCGGTTCTTCACCTGTTTGGGGTCCGGCACGTCGATGAAGAGCAGCCGGGTGCTGCCGTCGGGGGAGGAGATCATGCACTGCTCGTCCCCCGGCTCGTTCGGGTCGGCCGGGTCCTCGGCGAAGCCCAGCACCTGCCCCCAGAACCGGGACTGCGCGTACGCGTCGAGCGCGTCGAACGTGGTGTGGGAGATGCGGGCCGTCATGGCCCGCATGGTCGCCGCCGGGCGGCGACCATGCCAACCGCATTCCCGGCCCGGACGGGGCGACGGCGGTCAGCTGGGCGGGGCCTGGTGGTGGCCGCGGGCGGGGTCGAAGGCAGCACCGGCGAGCACCCGCTCGATGATCGCCCCGGCCAGCGCCGCCGGTGCCTGCTCGGGCACCCAGTGGGTGACCCCGGGCAGCTCCACGAACCGGTAGTCACCGGTCACCTGGTCCGCGCACGCCTCGGCGGCGGTACGTCCGATCGCCACGTCGCCGTCGCTCCACACGAACGTCGTCGGCACCTCCACCGGCTCCACCCGGGTGCTGGCGTCCATCGCCCGGTACCAGTTCAGCGCGGCGGTCAGCGCGCCCGGCGCCGACAGCTGGTCGACGTAGGCGTCGACCGCCTCGGCCGGCACCCCGGGCGCCTCCAGCAGCCGGCGCAGCCGCCGCGCGCCGTCGGCGAGCAGCGTCTCCTCCGCCTCCCCGGGCGTCCGGAACAGCCGGATGTAGCCCGACCGCTCCTTCTGCTCCCGGTCCGCGCGGTAGGCGAGGGTGAACGCCGTCGGGTGCGGCACCGAGACCGCGGTCAGCGACGCCACCCGGTCGGGATGCCAGGCGGCCAGCGCCCACGCCACGTTCGCGCCCCAGTCGTGGCCGACCACGTGCGCCACCGGCACGTCCAGCGCCGTCATCAGGTCGGCGGTCACCTGCACCAGGTTGGGCAGCGCGTACGAGTCGACGTCCAGCGGCCGGGCCCCGGGGGAGTAGCCCAGCTGGTCCGGGGCGAAGGTGCGCAGCCCGGCCTGGGCCAGCAGCGGTGTCACCGCCGACCAGGACAGCGACGTCTCCGGGAAGCCGTGCAGCAGCAGCACCGGCAGCCCGTCGTCCGGTCCGTCGGTCCGGACGTCGAACGTCAGGTCACCCACGTCCACCTGCAGCATCCCCACCGGCATGCACGCAACGTAGCCGCCACCGCGCCGGGCGGCTCAGCGCGCCGCGTTACCGTTCGACGGTGAGCAGCAGCGCCGAACGCGACTTCGTCACCGCCCACCTCGAGGACCTGCACGCCGACCTCGACGCGTGGCTGCGGATCCCCTCGATCTCCGCCGACCCGGCCCACGCCGGCGACGTGCGGGCCAGCGCCGAGTGGCTGGCCGAGGCGCTGCGCCGCACCGGCTTCCCGACCGTCGAGATCTGGGAGACCCCCGGCGCCCCGGCCGTCTTCGCCGAGTGGCCCTCGGCCGACGCCGGCGCCCCGGTGGCGCTCGTCTACGGGCACCACGACGTCCAGCCGGTCGACCCGCTGGAGCTGTGGGAGCACCCGCCGTTCGAGCCCACCCGGGTCGAGGGTCCCGACGGCCCGGAGCTGCACGCCCGCGGCGCCATCGACGACAAGGGCAACGTCGCCTTCCACCTGCTCGGCATCCGCGCCCACCTCGCCGCCACCGGCCGCGACACCCCCGCGGTGACCGTCAAGCTGGTCATCGAGGGCGAGGAGGAGTCCGGCTCCCCGCACTTCGCCGAGCTCCTCCGGCAGCGGCGCGACCGGCTCGACTGCGACGTCGTCGTGGTCAGCGACACCGGCATGGCCGCCCCCCACCTGCCCAGCGCCGTCACCTCCATGCGCGGGCTGGCCGACGCCGAGATCACCCTCCGCGGCCCGGCCGTCGACCTGCACTCCGGCTCCTTCGGCGGCGCCGTCCCCAACCCGCTGCACGCGATGGCCCAGCTGATCAGCGCGCTGCACGACGACCAGGGCCGGGTCACCCTCCCCGGGTTCTACGACAAGGTGCGCCCGCTGTCGGACCGCGAGCGGGAGCTCATGGGCCGGGTGCCCTTCGACGAGGCCGCGTGGCTGGCCGGCCCGGCCGCCTCCCGGACCACCACCGGTGAGGCCGGCTTCAGCACCCAGGAGCGCATCGGCGCCCGGCCGACGGCGGAGGTCAACGGCATGTGGGGCGGCTACACCGGCCCCGGCCACAAGACGATCATCCCGGCCGAGGCGCACGCCAAGCTCACCTTCCGGCTGGTCGCCGACCAGCGGCCGGAGGAGATCGCCGACCAGGTGCGCGCCTGGGTCGAGCAGCACCTCCCGGACGGCGTCGAGGCCGAGGTGCACGCCCCGCCCGGCGGTGTCGCCCCCTGCGCCAGCGACCTGGACTCCCCGTACATGGACGCGCTGCTCTCGGCGATCGCGCAGGCCTGGGACAGCGCCCCCGACCAGGTGCTGTTCATGAAGGAGGGCGGCAGCGGCCCCGAGGCCGACCTGGTCGAGCAGCTGGGCGCGCCGCTGGTGTTCCTCGGTGCCGGGCTGCCCACCGACCGGATCCACTCGCCCAACGAGCGGGTGCTGCTGCCGATGCTGCACCGGGGCGCGGAGGCCGCCGCCCACCTGTGGCGCGAGCTGGCGACCGTCCCCCGCTGAGGTGCTGACGTGACCGCACCCGGCGGAGTCGCCCCGCCCGGCTGGTACCCCGACCCGGACGGCGGGCCGGGGCTCGTCCGGTGGTGGGACGGCGCCGGCTGGTCCGACGTCACCACCCCGGCCGGCCCCGGCGTCCAGGTCGGTCAGCCGTTCGAGGCGCCCACCCGGCCGGCTGCGGAACCGGCCTGGGAGGCGTGGGGCGCTGGGCCGCCCGAGCCCGCCCCCCGGTCACGCCGGCCACTGCTGATCGGGCTCGGTGCCCTGCTGGTGGTCGCCCTCGTCGTGCTCGTCGGGGTGCTCGTGGGGAGCTCCGGGGACGACGAGCGGGCCACCCCGGTCGCCCGGCCCAGCAGCGAGCCGGGCACCCCGTTCCCGCCGGGCACGGTGCGGGTGATCGACGAGGTCGCCGGCATCTCCTACCCCTGGCTCGGCGACGGCTGGTTCGAGTGGGACCGCGGCGACCAGCTGGAGACCACCGCCACCGCCGGGCAGTACTTCGTCACCCAGGAGGAGCTGCCCGACGGCTTCGACTCCTTCATCGCCCAGTGCACCTCCGGGCCGTTGGTGACGGCGTTCGGCTGGAGCGGGCCGGACAGCCTGCAGAGCACCACCACGAGGATCGCCGACGTCGTCCGGGAGGTCCACTACCCGGGACCCAACGAGCGCAGCGTGCGCCGGGACGAGGCGGTCACCGTCGACGGTGCGCAGGCCTGGGTGTACGAGTTCGACCTCACCTGGGACGTCGAGGGCTACGACGCCTCCGGTGAGCGCGCGGCCCTGCTGCTCATCGACGTCGGCCGGGAGGCGCCGGCGCTGCTGTACGTCTCGGTCCCGAACACCCACGCCGAGCTCTACGGCGTCATCGACCGCGTGCTGGAGTCCGTCGAGGTGTTGTGAGAAGCCGGGTGGGCCTGGTACGGACGCCCGAGCGGGAGCGAGGTCGGGCCGGCGAGTGGGCCCGGAGGGCTCCGCGGCGGAGGGCCGGCAACGGCTCAGCCCAGGCCGGGAACGGCACCTGGAGGCGGTGCGGTCCGGAGGGACGCCGAGCGCACGGTTAGGGTCGGTCGCGTGACAGCAGCTCAGGGTGACCTGGTCCTGCGCCACCCGGTCGAGCGGTTCACGCTCGACAACGGGCTGCGCGTGGTCCTGGCGCCCGACCGGAGTGTCCCCGTCGTCGCCGTCAGCGTCTTCTACGACGTCGGCATGCGGTCCGAGCCGCCGGGCCGCACCGGCTTCGCCCACCTGTTCGAGCACATGATGTTCCAGGGGTCGGCGAACGTCCCGAAGATGGAGCACGCCCGGCTGGTGCAGGCCGCCGGTGGCACCTTCAACGGCTCCACGCACCAGGACTACACGAACTACTTCCAGGCCCTGCCGGCCGAGGCGCTCGAGCGCGCGCTCTTCCTCGAGGCCGACCGGATGGCCGCCCCGGCGATCACCCCGGAGAACCTCCGCAACCAGATCGACGTGGTGAAGGAGGAGATCCGGGTCAACGTGCTCAACCGCCCCTACGGCGCCTTCCCGTGGCTGCAGCTGCCGCCGATCTCGTTCGAGACCTTCGCCAACACCCACGACGGCTACGGCTCCTTCGTCGACCTGGAGTCCTCCACCGTCGACGACGCGCAGGACTTCTTCGACCGCTACTACGCCCCGGCCAACGCGGTGCTCTGCATCGGCGGCGACCTCGACGTCGCCGAGACCGAGCAGCTGGTGCGCCGCTGGTTCGACCAGGTGCCCGCCCGCCCGGCCCCGCCGATGCCCAACACCGGCGAGCCCTCGCCGACCGCCGTCCGCCGCGGTGTGGTCGAGGACCCGTTGGCCCCGGCCCCCGCGGTCGCGATCGGCTGGCGGGTGCCCGACCCCGTCAACGACCTGGACACCTACCTCGGCACCGTGCTGCTCACCGAGCTGCTCAGCGAGGGCGACGCCTCCCGGCTGGAGCGCCGGCTGCTGCACACCGACCAGCTCGCGGTCGGCCAGAGCAGCTACCTGGGTCTGTTCGGTGACCCGTTCGACGTCCGTGACGCCACCCTGCTGGTCACCCAGGTCCACCACCCGGCGGAGGTGCCGACCGACACGGTGCTGCGCGCCGTCCACGAGGAGGTCGAGAAGGTGGCCACCGACGGCGTCCCCGCCGAGGAGCTCGCCCGGGTGACCGCCCGGGCCGAGGCCCAGCTGCTCCAGCAGGCCGACTCCGTGCTCGGCCGCACCCTCGGCTTCGCGGCCGCGGAGCTGATCCACGGACGCGCCGAGCTGGCCGGCGAGCTGGCCGCCCGGCTCGCCGCGGTCACCCCCGAGCAGGTGCAGACGGCCGCGCGGGGCCTCTCCCCGGACACCGCCGCGGTGCTCGAGCTGCGCGCGGGCGGTGCCCGATGAGCGCCCCGGTGCTGGTGCCGCCGCTGGGTGACCCCCGGCCGATGCCGGTCCCGCAGGTGCACGAGACGGCGATGCCCAACGGCCTGCGCCTGGTCGTCGTCCCGCGCCCCGGCGTGCCGCTGGTCGAGCTCCGGCTGCGGGTGCCCTTCGCCGCCGCGACCCCGCGCACCGCCGCCGTCCACGCCGCCCGCACCGCCGTCCTCGGCGGCGCGGTGCTGCTGGGCACCGCGCGACACGACGAGCTCGAGCTCGCCCAGCTGCTGCAGGCGCAGGGCGCCGAGCTGTCGGTCTCCGCCGACGCCGACCGCCTGCTGTTCGCCACGACGATGCTCCCCGGTGGCCTGGGCGAGGTGCTGGGCGTCCTCGCCGAGCTGCTCGGCACGGCCACCTACCCGGCGCGCCAGGTGGAGGCCGAGCGGTCCCGGGTCGGTGAGCGGCTGCGCATCGCCCGCTCGCAGCCCGGGCTGATCGCCCGCACCGCCCTGGCCGAGCGCCGCTACGGCGCGCACCCCTACGCCCAGCAGCTGCCCTCGGCAGAGCTGGTGGGGGCGGTCACCCCGGCTGCGCTGCGCAAGCTGCACCGTGACCGGGTGCTGCCGGCGGGCAGCACGCTGGTCCTGGTCGGCGACGTCGACCCGGCGGCGGCGACCGATGCGGTGGGCGCCGCCCTGGCCGGCTGGACCGCCGAGGGCGTCGCCGTCACCGCGCCCCCCGCGCCGGTCACCGCGCCGGGCCCGCTGCAGCTGGTGCACCGGGCCGGCGCCGTGCAGTCCAACATCCGTCTCGGTGGCCCGGCCCCCGGCCGCACCGACCCGCAGCTGCCCGCCGTCCGGCTGGCCAGCATGGTGTTCGGCGGCTACTTCTCCTCCCGGCTGGTGGAGAACCTCCGCGAGCGGCGCGGCTACACCTACAGCCCGCGCAGCTCGGTGGAGCACCTGGTCGCCGGCTCCTCCTTCCTGGTCGACGCCGACGTCGCCACCGAGGTCACCGGCCCGGCGCTGCTGGAGACGCTGTACGAGCTCGGGCGCATGGCGCTGACCCCGGTCACCGAGGCCGAGCTCGACTCCGCCCGCCGCTACCTGCTGGGCACCCTCGCGCTGGGCACCGCCACCCACGCCGGCCTGGCCAGCACGCTCTCGGCGCTGTTCGGGTCCGGGCTGTCCGCGGAGTGGCTGACCGACCACCAGCGGGCGCTGGCCGCCGTCGGGGTCGACGAGGTCACCGAGGCCGCCCGCCGGTGGCTCGCGCCGACCGCGCTCACCGCGGTCGTGGTCGGGGACGCCGAGCGGGTCGCCGACCCGCTCGGCGCGGTCGGCCCGGTCCAGGTCGACGCGGCCACCGCACCGGCGGCGCAGGCCGGGGAGTGAGCGTCCCGCCCGGCGGGAGCACCCCGGCCGACAACCCGCCGCCCGACGTCCGCCGGTTCTGGCCCGACGACCGGTACGCCGGCGAGGTCACCGACGTGCCGCTGCTCTCCCGCGCGGCGCACGACCGCGGGCACCTGTCCCGGCTCCTGCCCGACCCGGCCCAGGGGCGGCCGGTCCGGGTGCTGCTCGTCGACGACCAGCGCGCCGTCCCGGTCCGCGACGCCGACGGCCGGACGGCGCTGGTCTACGACGAGCAGCCGGCGATGCCGGAGGGTGCGATCTACCTCGGCGAGGCCGACGGCGTCCCGTACGCCGCGCTGCGGACCCCCCGCCCTCCCGCGCTCGACGGCCGGCAGGTCGACCGCTGGGCCGGTCTCCGCGAGGTGGGGGGCGAGCTGGGCGACCTCGACGCCGGCCTGCTCGCGCAGGCCGTGGGCATCATCGAGTGGCACGAGCGCAACCGCTTCTCGCCCATGACCGGCGCCCGCACCACCGTCGAGCGCGCCGGCTGGGTGCAGCGCGACCCGGAGAACGGCCGTGAGGTGTTCCCGCGTACCGACCCGGCGGTGATCATGCTGGTGCACGACGGCGGGGACCGGTGTGTGCTCGGCCGGCAGGCCGTCTGGCCGGCCGGGCGGTTCTCCATCCTGGCCGGCTTCGTCGAGCCGGGGGAGTCCGCGGAGGCGGCGGTGGCCCGCGAGGTCGCCGAGGAGGTCGGGATCCGGGTCACCGACGTGCGGTACGTCTCCAGCCAGCCCTGGCCGTTCCCGCAGTCGCTGATGCTGGGCTACGTGGCCCGGGCGGTCGACACCGAGCTGCGCATCGACCACGACGAGATCGAGGAGGCCCGCTGGTTCAGCCGGGACGAGCTGCGCTCGGGTACCGGCCCGCAGGCGCTGCCGCCCACGGTCTCCATCGCGCGGCACATCATCGACCGCTGGGTGGCCGGCGAGATCAGCTGAGGAACGGCCCCTGCAGGACGAGGGCGGGCCGGTCCGCGTGGTCGGCGAGCACGACCGCGTCGGCCAGCGCCGTCGGGTCGACCTCGTCGTCGTAGCGGTCGAAGGCGGGCAGCTCCCATGCTCGCTCGGCCGGCACCCGGCGCCGGCGGGCGGCCGGGCCGACCCGCAGGTGGACGACGACGTCGAAGGCCAGCCCCAGCCCCTGCAGCAGAGATCCGGGCACCAGCAGGACGCCGCCGGGCGGAGCCGGCCGGTAGCTCGCCCGCGCCGCCCGGTCCCGGGCCAGGTCCCACAGCGCCGGCAGGTACTCGCCCGGGCCACCGGGGCCGCAGCGGTCCAGCACCTCCCGCGCCAGCGCGCCGGCGTCCAGCCAGTCGGTGTACCGGGCGTCGGGGTCGGTGCGACCGTGCTCGAACCGCAGGGACGCCGGGCGGTAGAACCCCTCGGCCGGCACCACCTCGGCGGCGCGGCTGCGGCCGGGCAACCGCTCGGCGACCGCCCGGGCCAGCGCCTCCGGTCCGGTCACCCCACCGGCGGCGCCGGGCAGGTCAGGTCCGTCGACGGCGACCCGCAGGGCAGCGGCACCGGGCTGGGGTGGGAGTGGCGCCAGCAGCTCTGCCAGCCGGTCGGCCAGCGCATCGGGGGAGAGCGGGAGCGGAGCGGTCAGCTCGACGCTCCCGGCACGCGGCGGTCGTCACCGGCGGAGCCCAGCCCGGGCGTCGGCCGGTCAGCGCTCGCCTCCGGCGCCAGGGTGGCCAGCACCTCCAGGGCCAGGTCCTGGGCCGAGCGGCCCGAGCTCCGGGCCTGCCGGCGCAGCTGCTCGAAGGCCTCCCGCGGTGGGGTGTCGTGGCGCTCGGCGAGCACCCCGATGGCCCGCTCGATCGAGACCCGGGCGGCCAGGGCGTGCTCCAGCTGGGCGACGGTCCGCCGCAGGGCCAGCAGCTCCTCGCTCGGCGCACCGTCCTCGGCGGCCGGCGACGTCGCGCCGGACCGGGCCGCCCGTCGGGACCGACGGTCGGGCTCGGGCTGGACGCCCAGCTCCCCGGCCACCAGGTCGGCGAGGGTCATCGCCTCGACCAGCGGCAGCCCCGCGTCGCCCTCGCCCGCGGCGGGCCGACCGCCGCCGGGCTGGGGCCGCAGGACGGTCCAGCCCGCCGTCGTGCGGGTCAGCAGCACGGCCGGTGAACCGTCGGACGTGCGCAGCGCGTCCGGCGGCACCACGATCGAGGTGCTGCGGGCCGCGGACATGGGGCAGGAGTCCGCACCGGCGGCCGGCTGGGCGGCCGCGGGCTCGGTCCCGCGACCCCCCGCGGGACGGTCGGCGCCGCCCCCGGAGAGCCGCGGGTCGGGGATCACGCGCCGGGGAGCTGGGCGAGCTGGCCCTTGACCTGCTCGATGCTCGGGTTGGTCAGCGCCGAACCGTCGGCGAAGACCAGCGTGGGCACGGTGCGGTTGCCGCCGTTGGCCTGCATGACCAGCTCCGCGGCCTTCTCGTCGGTCTCGATGTTGACCTCGGCGTACTCGATCCCCTCGAGCTGCATCAGCTTCTTCAGCCGGACGCAGTAGCCGCACCAGTTGGTGGTGTACATCGTCACTGTGGGTGCCGGAGCGCTCATCGGGTGGATCCTCCCTCGTTCGTGCCCCGGACGGCCACCCGGGGCGGGCGGCCCGACCCGGGGAGTCTGCCGGACGGGCAACGCCTGCGTCCTGGGGATGCTTCCCCGACCTGTCGTCCCCGGCTGGGAGACTCGGGGCCGTGGGGATGCCGCGGACAGCAGACGACCAGGTGGCAGGGGGCGGCGTGCGAGGGGGGTCGGCCGGCGCGGAGGCGGTGCTCGCCGGGCTGGACGAGCAGCAGCGGGCCGCCGCGGCGGCGGTGCGCGGGCCGGTCTGCATCCTGGCGGGTGCGGGCACCGGCAAGACCCGCACCATCACCCACCGGATCGCCTACGGCGTCCACCTGGGGGAGTTCGTCCCGGAACAGGTCCTCGCGGTGACCTTCACCGCCCGGGCCGCCGGCGAGCTGCGTGGGCGGCTGCAGCAGCTGGGGGTCGGCGGGGTGCAGGCACGCACCTTCCACGCCGCGGCGATGCGCCAGCTGCGCTACTTCGCCCCCCGGGTCCTCGGTGGTCCCATGCCCGAGCTGGTCGAGAACAAGCTGCGGGTCGTCGCCGGCGCCGCCACCCGCAACCGGCTCACCACCGACCGCACCAGCCTCCGCGACCTCGCCAGCGAGATCGAGTGGGCCAAGACGACGCTGGCCACCCCGGAGGACTACCCGGCCCGGGCCGCGGCCGCCGGGCGGGAGCTGCCCTTCGACGCGGCCACCGTCGCCGAGGTCTACCGCAGCTACGAGGCGGCCAAGCAGCGCGACGGCACGCTGGACTTCGAGGACCTGCTGCTGGTCACCGCCTACGCCATCGAGGAGCACCCGGACGTCGCCCGGGAGGTGCGGGCGCAGTACCGGCACTTCGTCGTCGACGAGTACCAGGACGTCAACCCGCTGCAGCAGCGGTTGCTCGACGCCTGGCTCGGTGGCCGCGCCGAGGTCTGCGTGGTCGGCGACCCCAACCAGACGATCTACTCCTTCACCGGGGCCGACCCGGAGTACCTGCTGGGCTTCGCCGACCGCTACGGCGACGCCGAGGTGGTCAAGCTCGAGCGGGACTACCGCTCCACCCCGCAGGTGGTCGGCCTGGCCAACAAGCTCATCGGCCAGGCACCGCCGCGGAAGGGGCTGCCCGGTCTCCGCCTGCTCGGCCAGCGCCCGGAGGGACCGGTCCCGCGGTTCGTCGAGCACCCCGACGAGCCGGCCGAGGCCGCGGCGGTGGCGAAGGCGTGCCGGGCGCTCATCGACAGCGGGCTGCCGGCCAGCGAGATCGCCGTCCTGTTCCGGATCAACGCCCAGTCCCAGGTCTACGAGTCCGCGCTGGCCGACGTCGGCGTGCCGTACGTGCTCAAGGGCGGCGAGCGGTTCTTCGAGCGACCCGAGGTGCGGGAGGCGGTCCTGCTGCTGCGCGGGGCGGCCGCCGGCGGGCACGAGGAGGGTGCGTTGGTGCCCACCGTGCGGGACGTGCTGGCCTCCGTCGGGTGGGCCGAGCACCAGCCGCCCCCGGGCGGGGCGGCCCGCGACCGGTGGCAGTCCCTCGCCGCGCTGGTCGACCTCGCCGTCGACCTGGTCGCCGAGCAGCCCACCCTGGACCTGGCCGGGTTCGTCGCCCACCTCGCCGAGCGCGCCAACGCCCAGCACGCGCCGACCGTGCAGGGCGTGACGCTTGCGTCGATGCACGCGGCCAAGGGCCTGGAGTGGGACGCGGTCTTCGTCGTCGGCCTGGTCGACGGCGTCGTGCCGATCGCCCAGTCGCAGTCGCGCCCGGAGGCGGTCGAGGAGGAGCGGCGGCTGCTCTACGTCGCGGTCACCCGGGCCCGCGAGCAGCTGACCCTCTCCTGGTCGCTGGCGCGCAACCCCGGTGGCCGCCGGGCGCGGCCGCGCAGCCGGTTCCTCGACGGGCTGGCCCCGGACGCCGCTGCGGCTCCCCGGCGCCCGGCCAAGCGGCCCAAGGTGGTGCTGGAGGGAGAGGCCGGCGAGCGGTTCGAGCGGCTGCGTGCCTGGCGCAGCAGCACCGCCCAGGAGGCATCCGTCCCGGCCTACGTCGTGTTCACCGACGCCACCCTGCAGGCGATCGCCGAGACCCGGCCGACGTCGCTGCGGGAGCTCTCCGCGCTGCCCGGCGTCGGCGCCCGGAAGCTCGAGCTCTACGGGGCCGGGGTGCTCGCGGCCATCGACGGCTGACCACCCGGCTGACCAGGGCGAACACACCTTCTCGCGGTTCACCGTTAATTCGGTTGACCCGTCGCTCGGCCACCCCCTAGCCTTCGCTGCACCACCTGGGGGTGACCCAGGACGCACTCAGCACCGCTGCAGACACCACCACTGCAGAACACCGCAGCACCCGCAGGGAGCCCGGCCGGCAGGCCGCGCTCCGACCCCGGAGAGGAGGGGCCCCGTGAACAGCACCGACTTCGTCGTGACCGGCCTGGGCGTCGTGGCCCCCGAGCCGGCTGCCGCCACGTGCCCGAGCGCCCCGTCCCCGCGTCCCTGGACCGAGCGGGTCGTCCTGATGGCGCCCACCGCCGCCCCGTTCCAGGGGACCGGTCTGCCCATCGCCCCGACCGCCGTCCGGCTGCGGAGCCTGTACCCCGCCACCGACGCCGCGCTCGAGGCCACCGGTGCGCCCTACGGCGCCGGTGCGCACCTGATCGACCCCACCCGCACGGGCCTCGCCGCCACCGGCGTCCCCGCGCAGCGCACCACCAGCACCACCCCGGGTGACCTGCCCCCGGAAGACCCGCCGAGCTAGCCCGCTCGGCAGGTCCTCCTCGAGGCCGCGGAACCCGGAAACCGGGATCCGCGGCCTTCGTCTTTCTCGAGACCTCGCGGACCCACCCCGACCACCGGTCGGCGGGACCCCGTCGACCGGTCGTACCGACCGAGGAAGAGGAGGAGCGGTCGTGCCGACCACGATCGAGCCCGCGACGACCCACCGCCGGCGAGGGATCGACCGCACGCACCCGTCCACCACCGGGCTCACCCCGGCGCCGCGTCGGACGCTGCCCTGCCGGGCGTCGTCTGACCCGGACCTGTGGTTCGCCGAGACACCGGCCCAGCTGGAGGAGGCCAAGAAGCGCTGCGTCGAGTGCCCCGTCCGGGCCTCCTGCCTGGCCGGCGCCCTCGACCGGGCCGAGCCCTGGGGCGTCTGGGGCGGGGAGATCTTCGACCGCGGTGTCGTGATCGCCCGCAAGCGGCCGCGAGGGCGCCCCCCGAAGGTCCGGGCGGAGGCGGCGGCATGAGCCCCGCGCACCGCAGCACCCGGCCGGCTGCCGTCCGACGCCCGGACGGCGGCCGGCCGGCCACCCGGTGCACCACCCACCGGCGCCGCACGGCGCCCCCACACCCGGAGGACCCACGATGTTCCTGATGGACCCCGACCTGGCGCGTGACCAGGTACGGCAACGACTGGCCGACGCCGACCGGTCGGCTCGCGCCCGGCGGATCATCACCGCCCGGCGCTCCCACCGCCGGGCGGAGCGGGCCACCCGCCGCGCTGCCCGGGCCGGGGCGGCCGTCTGGTGAGCCCGCTCCGGTCACCCCTGCTCCGCCCGGGTGCGGCGGCGGACCTCCGCCTCCGCGCCCGGGCCCGCGGGGGCCGGTGGCTCAGCCGGCGAAGCCCGGCAACCACTCCTCGCACACGCCCCGGTAGGGCGCCTGCGCGTCGAGCTGGCAGAGGACGCCGATCGACCCGATGGTCACCCGGTGGATCAGCAGGTAGGCCGGCGGCAGGTTCAGCTGGCGCCCCAGCCGGCTGGCGTCGCTGCGCGGATCCCCGATCCGCACGGCCTGCTCCTGCATCCACGCGCGCGTGAACTGGAAGGACGGCACCGCGATCGGCTCCAGGAACGGCAGCACGAAGTCGAGCACGCTCTGGGCGTCGACCTCGACGTTCGGCCGCACGAACCCCTCGGTGCGCAGGTCGGCCAGCACGTCCTCGGCCCGACCCGCCAGCGCCCAGCGCACCAGGCGGCCGATCGGCTCGGGGAGCCCCCCGGGCAGCCGGGCCGTGGCACCGAAGTCGATGACCCCCAGCCGGCCGTCGGGCAGCAGCCGGTAGTTGCCCGGGTGCGGGTCGGCGTGCAGCAACCCGGCCCGCTGCGGACCGGAGAAGTGCAGCACCGCCATGAGCAGGCCGGCGCGGTCGCGCTGCTCGCGGCTGCCCCCGGCGATGACCCGGGACAGCGGGGTGCCCTCGAGCCACTCCGAGACGATCACCTTCGGCGCGCTGGCCACGACCCTCGGGATGACGATCTGGTCGTCGTCGGCGTAGGCGGCGGCGAAGCCACGCTGGGCGTCGGCCTCCAGGCCGTAGTCCAGCTCCTCCTCCGCCCGGGCCTTGAGCTCGGCGATCAGCGGCTTGACCTCCATGCCCGGGAACAGCACCGCGAACAACCGGGCGAAGCGCGCGAGCTGGTTGAGGTCGGCCATCAGGGCCGTCCCAGCGCCCGGGTACTGGATCTTGACCGCGACGTCCCGGCCGTCGCGCCAGGTCGCCCGGTGGACCTGGCCGATGCTGGCCGCCGCGGCCGGGGTGTCGTCGAACTCCCGGAAGCGCTCGCGCCACCGGCCACCCAGCTGCTGGGCAAGCACCGCGTGCACGGTGCGCACCGGCATCGGCGGCGCCGCCTCCTGCAGCTTGACCAGGGCCTCGCGGTAGGGTCCGGCCATCTCGTCGGGCACGGCGGCCTCGAAGATCGACAGCTGCTGGCCGAGCTTCATCGCACCGCCCTTCAGCTGCCCGAGGACGGCGAAGAGCTGCTCCGCGGTGCGCTGCTGGAGCTCGGCGTCGACCTCCTCGGCCGGCCGGCCGGAGAGCCGCTTGCCGATGCCGAGGGTGGCCCGCCCGGCGGCACCGAGCGGCAGGGCTGCCAGCCGGGCCGTTCGGGACACCGCCCCCCGTGGGATGTCCCGCCCGGTGTCACTCACCACTCCATTGTCCCCTCTCCGCCGTTCCTCCGCCCTGTGCCGCGGCCCCGCAGCCGCAGTCCGGGTGCGCGGGCCAGCGTCGCAGCCGGGGTTCGAGCGACGGTGGCCGCAGCTCCAGCGCGGCGCCCAGCACTCCCGGGGCCCGGTCGCCGCCGTCGAGGTGGGCGAGCGCCTGCACGGCGGCGGTCACCGCGGTGGCCAGGCAGGTGAGCGTGCTGCCGGCCGGTCCGGGGTCCGCGGCAGCGAGCTGGGCGGCGACGGCCGGCCAGGCAGGGTCGTCGTCCCGGCGCCACGCGTCGGCGCAGCGCAGGCAGCTGCTCGCGCCCGGGACCACCAGGGGACCGACCACCCCGGTGTCCCCGCGCACCGTCGCGATCAGGTGCGGCAGCCCGTCGCGGTGCAGTGCGGCGGTCAGCGGGTCGACGGCCGCCCAGGGGCGGCACAGCACCACCAGGTCGGGGCGCTGTTCCGGAGGGAGCGGGCGCAGGTCGGTCAGCGGGCTGGCACGCCGGACCGCATCGGCGGCCGCCAGCACCCGCGGCCGGCCCTCGTCGCCGGTGGCGACACCGCCGACGACCGGGTCCCCGGCCGTGGTCAGGCCACGGTCGCGGACGGAGACCCGGCCCACGCCGCTGGCGGCCAGCAGGGCCGCGAGCGGGGTGCCGACCCGGGTCGCGCCGTCGACGACCACGGCGCTCTGCCGCCGGATCCGCCAGCCGCCCGCGGCGACCGTGGGCAGCTCCAGCCCGGCGCGGGCGGCGGCCGCGGGGCCGGGGTCGGTGGCCAGCAGGTCGCCGGCGGTGACGTCGTGCAGCAGCCCGGCGCCCCGCAGCCCGGCCAGCAGGTCCGCGACGACGTCGTCCGCGAGCCCGGCCGCGGACCAGTCGCCGCGCAGCGTGCGTTCGGGTCGCCGGCCGTCGACGCCGGCGAGCAGCCGGGCGAGCTCGGGGCCCGCCGGCCACACCCGCACACCGTCGCGCCCGTCGACCCCGCCCACCTGCACCGTGCCGTCGTCCGGGCACGTCACCGGGGTGGTGGCGGGGAGCAGAGGGTGCGGGGTCTCGGTCACCGGCAGGAGGGTGCCAGCGGCGGCCACCGCGGCGCCGGCGTCGTCCACAGGCACGGACGTCACGAGACCCCCGGGTGCACCCCGATCTGCCTTCCCCGTGCAGACCGGCGATTCCCCGGGGGCCTCGTCGCCAGCGACGTTAGGGTCCGCCGGGGGCACCGTCAACGCAGCTCGCCCACACCCTGTGGACGGCGCTGTGGACACGGTGGGGACCCGGCGGGGTGTCGCTGTGCACTGCCGGGGGAACGGTCCGTGGGCAGCCCGGGGGCAAGGGGGCCGGCGGGCCGTCCACCTGCACCGACGTCCTCCCCGGGCTGTGGAGGACGGAAAGTCGTTCCACCGTTCGGGGGACCCGCGGGCGGTGCCTGTCCACTGACCGTGTGGACCTGTCCACCACCGGGTGTCGGCCGGCTGGGCGCACCCGCTGCCGACGGCTACCGTGCGTCCGTGCACCAGCGACCCGAGCGCCGCGCGGCCGCCTCGACCTCCGCCGCTCCGGCGCTGACCGCGATGAGCGGGCCCGTCGAGGTGCGCCGCAGCGCTCGGCGTCGGCGCACCGTGACCGCCTACCGGGAGAACGGCCGCACCGTCGTGCTGATCCCGGCCGCGTTCACCGCGGCCGAGGAGCGCCGCTGGGTGGACCAGATGGTGGCCAAGCTGCAGACCCGCGAGGAGCGGCGCAAGCGCACCCTCGGCTCGGACGACGACCTGATGGCCCGCGCCCGGCAGCTCGCCGAGGCCCACCTGGGCGGACGGGCCGTCCCGGCCAGCGTGCGCTGGGTCGACAACCAGAACCGGCGGTGGGGGTCGTGCACCCCGGCCGACCGCACGATCCGGCTGTCCAGCCGGCTGCGGGGCATGCCGGAGTTCGTCGTGGACTACGTGCTCGTCCACGAACTCGCCCACCTGCTCGAGCCCAACCACGACCAGCGGTTCTGGGCGCTCGTGCACGCCTATCCGCGGGCCGAGCGGGCGCTGGGGTTCCTCGAGGGCGTCGAGCACGGCGGGCGCACCTCGCCCGCCGCGCCCGACGACGACCTGGAGCCCGGCGCCATCGACTGAAGAAGGTGGAAGGACCCCGTCCTCCTCACCCCTCGCAGGCTCGGGGCGAGCCTCGGGACGGGGCCGACCCCCACCGCTCGCACGCTCGCGGCGGGCACCTGCGGCGGGGCCGTTCCAGCACGTCGCCGCGCTCGCGGCCGGGGCTGCTCTGTCAGCTGCGGGGGGTGTCGCCGTCCCCGGCGCCCGGCTCGTCGCCGCCGTCGGGAGCCGCGTCCCGGTCCTGCCCGCCAACCCCGTCGGTGAGCTCGGCGAAGGGATCTGCCGCGCCCTGGCGGGCGACGAAGTCCAGCGGCTCGTCCAGGTCGTCCGACGTCGGCAGCAAGTCCGGGTGCGACCAGAGCCGGTCACGCTCCCCGCTGCCGTGCTGCTGGGCCATGGCGCCCCACACCGTGCTGGCGTCGCGCAGCCGGCGCGGGCGCAGCTCCAGCCCGACCAGGGTGGCGAAGGTCTGCTCGGCCGGGCCACCGGAGGCCCGGCGACGGCGCATCGTCTCGGCCAGCGCGGAGTGCCCGGGCAGCCGCTCGGCGGCCGCGGCAGCGACCACGCTGTCCACCCAGCCCTCGACCAGGGCCAGCAGGGTCTCCAGCCGACGCAGGGCCATCTGCTGTTCGGGGGTCTCCTCCGGCTCCAGCACCCCGCTGCCCAGCAGCCGCTGGATGCTCTCCGGATCGCTGGGGTCCAGGCCGCCCTCCATGCCGCCCATGGCGTCCTGGATGCTCCGCTCGATCGCCTCGCGGTCGACGTGGATGCCCCGGGCGTAGGCGTGCACGGCGTCGGTGAGCTGCTGGCGCAGCCACGGGACGTGCGCGAACAGCCGCTGGTGGGCGGCCTCGCGCAGCGCGAGGAAGAGCCGGACCTCGTCCTCGGGACGGTCCAGTCCGGCGCCGAAGGCGGCGACGTTCTGCGGCACCAGCACGCCGGCGCCCTGCGGGCCCAGGGGCAGCCCGACGTCGGTGCTGGTGGTGACCTCGTCGGCGAGGCGGGCCAGCGCCTGGCCGACCTGGGCGCCGAACATGACGCCGCCCATCTGCCCCATGATCCCGGCCAGCGGGCCGGCGATCGAGGCGGCCTCGGCGGGCAGGGCGCTGGTCATGGCGGCCACCACCCGCTCGGCCAGCGGGTCGATGAGCGCGGCCCACGCGGGCAGGGTCTGCTCCACCCACTCCACGCGCGACCAGGCCAGGCCGCGGTCGACGCCCGAGGGCAGCTCGGTGACCTGGTCCAGCCAGAGGTCGGCCAGGCGGAGCGCCTCGGTGACCGCGGAACGCTCACCGGCGGAGGTGGGCTGGTGGCCCGGGGCCAGCTGGCTGATCGCCCCCTGCCGCGCCAGGTCCCAGTTCACCGGGCCGCCGGACCAGTTCATCAGCTTCTGCAGCTCGGCGAACAGCGGCATCTTGCCCATCAGGTCGGCCGGGCCGCCGGCGGCGCCGAAGAGGGCCCCCAGGCCGAACGGGTCGTTCCCGGCCGGGCCACCGCCGGAGCCGCCCGGGCCGCCGGACTCGCCCCGGCGCTCGGGGTCGCGGTCGGGGACGCCGAAGCCGAACGGGAGATCACTCATGACCCCACCGTAGACGCGGACGGCGGTCCGCAGCGCGCCTGCGGGCCCTCCCCGGCGACCGGGCGTTGCGCTCTCGGCGGAGCGCGCTCCGCGGCCGACGACAGGCAGGTCACCTACTCTCGCCGTTCGACAGGCGCCCAGGGTCGGTGGTCGCGCCGGACGAGGAGGAGACGTGAGCCGTCGGACCACCGTGCTGGTCGCCGGGTCGGTGTTGCTGCTCGTGTTCGGCGCCCTCGGCTCGCTGCTGCCGGTGCCCTACGTCGCGCAGGTGCCCGGGCCGACGTACAACACGCTCGGCGAGATCGACGGCACGCCGATCATCAGCGTGACCGGCCGGGAGGCGAACGAGACCTCCGGCAACCTGAACCTGACCACCGTCGGCGTCCCCTCGGGGCCGCTGACGCTGGTCGGTGCGGTGCAGGGCTGGTTCGACGACGAGGTCACCGTGGTGCCCCGCGAGCAGGTGTACCCGTCGGGCCAGTCGGAGGAGGAGACCCGCCAGCAGAACCGGCAGGCCTTCCTCACCTCCGAGCAGGCCGCCCGCGGCGCGGCCCTGGGGGAGCTGGGGTACCCGGAGGAGGTCGTCGTCCAGGGGCTGATCGACGGCTCGCCGGCGGAGGGGACGCTGCAGGCCGGCGACGCCGTCCAGGCCGTCGACGGGACGCCGACCCCGGACTTCGAGACGCTCGCCGAGGTGCTCGGCGCGATCCCGCCGGGCACCGAGGTCGTGGTCGACTACACCCGGCTCGGCGAGGCCGCCAGCGGCACCGTCACGACGGTCGCCGCCCCCGAGGGGGAGGGGTCCGCGCTGGGCATCAGCGTGCTGGAGACCCCGTACGCGCCGTTCGACGTGGAGATCCGGGTGGACGACGTCGGTGGCCCGTCGGCCGGCCTGATGCTCAGCCTCGGCATCATCGACCTGGTGGGGGACACCGACCTCACCGGCGGCGCCGTGGTGGCGGGCACCGGGACGATCGACGTCGACGGCACGGTGGGGCCCATCGGCGGCATCCCGCTGAAGCTGGTGTCCGCCCGGGAGATCGGTGCCGAGCTGTTCCTGGTGCCCAGCGCCAACTGCGCCGAGGCGCTGGCCAACGCCCAGCCCGGTCTCCCGATGGCCGAGGTGGCCACCCTGGACGACGCGCTCCAGGCGCTGGCCGACCTGCGGGCCGGCGTCACCCCCGACCCCTGCTGACCGCGGGCAGCGGCGACCGTCGACCCTTCTCCTCCCGAGGGCCTCGGGAACCCCGCGCGGTCGGCAGCAGTTGAGGATGCGACCCAGGAGTGTCCGGTGCCCCACGGGTGCTGCCGGTGCCCCTACGGTCGGACCTGGAACCGGCGCCGAGCCGGTCCCGGACAAGCCCTTCCTCGAGAACACCGCTCTTCGAGAACGTCGCAACAGACAGGAGACCGACCGTGGCCATGCGGCCCCCCGTGCCGGTGCCGACGCTGTCCCGGCGCGCCAAGCTGGTCATCGGCGTCGTCGCCGTCCTGCTGGTGCTGTTCACCGTCACCGGCACCCTGACCAACGTCTACGTCGACTACCTCTGGTTCGACGAGACCGACTTCACCGAGGTCTTCTGGACCGAGGTCCAGACCCGCGCGCTGCTGTTCGCCGTGGCGGGCGTCGCCACCGGCGGCCTGGTCGCGCTGGCCGTCCACCTGGCCTACCGCTTCCGGCCCACCTTCCGGCCGATGTCGCTGGAGCAGCAGAACCTCGAGCGCTACCGGCAGTCGGTCGAGCCGCGCCGCAAGACGCTGCTGACCGCCCTGGCCGTGGTGCTGGGCCTCTTCGCCGGTCTCACCGCGCAGGGCAGCTGGCGCACCTGGCTGGAGTTCCGCAACGCGACCGACTTCGGCCGGGTCGACCCCCAGTTCGGCCTGGACATCTCGTTCTTCGTCTTCGACTACCCCTTCTACCGGCTGGCGCTGGGCTTCGGGTTCGCGATCGTGCTGCTGGCGCTGATCGGCTCGGTGCTCACCCACTACGTCTTCGGCGGCCTGCGGCTGCAGACGCCGGGGCAGAAGCTCAGCGGCGCCGCCCGCGTGCAGCTGTCGGTGCTGGTCGGGCTGTTCGTCGCGCTGAAGGCGGTCGCCTACTGGCTGGACCGCTACGGGCTGGTCTACTCCAACCGCGGCGACTTCTTCACCGGCGCCTCCTACACCGACGTGAACGCGCTGCTGCCGGCGAAGAACATCCTGGTCTTCGTGGCGGCGATCTGCGCCATCGCCTTCTTCGCCAACATCCTGGTGCGCAACACCCTGCTGCCGGCTGCCGCGCTGGTGCTGCTGCTGGTGGCCAGCCTGGTGATCGGGGTGGCCTACCCGGCCATCGTGCAGCAGTTCGTCGTCCGGCCCTCGGCCGACCAGCGCGAGCAGGAGTACACCGAACGCGCCATCGAGTCGACGCTGGACGCCTACGGTCTCGGCGACGTCGAGTACGTCCCCTACGCCCAGGACCAGACCACCGGCGGTGACGCCGGTGAGGCCGACGTCACCGACAACGCCGACACCGAGGCGGCGCTGGCGGAGCTGGCCGACTCCCCGACGATCTCCAACGCCCGACTGCTCGACCCGAACGTCCTCTCCGCGACGTTCACCGCCCGCCAGCAGATCCGCAACGTCTACGGCTTCCCGGAGAAGCTGGACATCGACCGGTACACCGTCGACGGCGAGCTGCAGGACTACGTGGTCGCCGTCCGCGAGCTGGACCAGGCGGGGCTGAGCGAGAACCAGAGCAGCTGGATCAACCGGCACACCGTCTACACCCACGGCAACGGCTTCGTGGCCGCCCCGGCCAACCAGGTCGTCGCCGGGCAAGAGGGCGGCGAGCCGGACTTCACCACCGGCAACCTGCCGACCACCGGTGACATCGACGTCGACCAGGCCCGCATCTACTACGGCGAGCTGATGAACGTCGGCGGGCAGGACGTCTACTCGGTGGTGGGCGGCACGGACGAGCCGCGCGAGTTCGACCTGCCCGAGGGGGGCTCGGACGAGCGCGAGATCAACTCCACCTACGACGGTGAGGGCGGGGTGTCGATCGGCAGCTTCTTCCGCCAGCTGACCTTCGCGATCTTCTACCGCGAGCGGAACTTCCTGCTCTCCGATGCGGTCAACGACGAGTCGAGGGTGCTCTACGTCCGTGACCCGCTGCAGCGGGTGGAGAAGGCCGCGCCCTTCCTCACCGTGGACGGCGACCCCTATCCGGCGGTGATCGACGGCCGGGTGCAGTGGATCCTCGACGGCTACACGACGTCGGACGCCTACCCGTACGCCGAGCAGATGTCGCTGGGCGAGGCGGCCACCGACGCGCTGACCGGCGTCGGCACCACGGCCCTGCCCGACCAGCAGTTCAACTACATCCGCAACTCGGTCAAGGCGACCGTCGACGCCTACGACGGCACGGTCACGCTCTACGCGTGGGAGGAGGACGACCCGGTCCTCGCCACCTACATGAAGGCCTTCCCGGGCACCGTGCAGCCGCGCAGCGAGATGTCGCAGGAGCTGATCAGCCACGTCCGGTACCCGGAGGACCTGTTCAAGCTCCAGCGGGACGTGCTGACCCGGTACCACGTGGCCAACCCGATCGACTTCTACAACCAGAACGACCGCTGGCAGGTGCCGAACGATCCGACCCGGGAGGTGGAGGAGGCCCAGCCGCCGTACTACATCCTGGCGCAGCGGCCGGGCGACGAGCAGGCCAGCTTCCAGCTGACCAGCGCGCTCAACGCCTTCAACCGGGACAACCTGTCGGCGTTCATCTCGGCCTCGTCGGCGCCGGAGACCTACGGCGAGATCCAGGTGCTGCGGCTGCCGGGCAACACGCCCTACCGCGGTCCGCTGCAGGTGCAGAACGCCTTCAGGTCGAACAACCAGGTGCGCCCGGACCTCACCTTGTTCGAGAGCGACAACTCGGAGCCGGTGTTCGGCAACCTGCTGACGCTGCCCATCGGGGACGCCGGGCTCGTGTACGTGGAACCCCTCTACGTGCAGGGCACCGGCGCCGGCGGGTTCCCGCTGCTGCAGAAGGTGCTGGTGAACTACCAGGACCGGATCGGCTACGCGAACACCCTGGCCGAGGCGCTGACCCAGGTCTTCGGTGAGGGCGCCGGGGAGGCCGCCCCGGACAGCGACGGGGCCGGTGGCGACGCGCCCGCACCCGAGGAACCGGCGGATCCGGGCGCCGGCCCGCCGGCGGAGGACGACGGCGGTTCGGCGACCGTCGAGTCCGCCCTGGCGGACATCGACGCGGCGATCGATGCGCTGGCGGACGCCCAGCGCAACGCCGACTTCGCGGCGATCGGCCAGGCGCAGGCGGACCTGCAGGCGGCGGTCGAGGCCTACCAGGCGGCGCAGGCCGCCGGGGCGGCCGCGCCGGCCGACTGACGGGTGGAGCTGCGCGGTGCCCTCGGGTGCCGCGCAGCCCCCCTCGGCAGGGCCGCGGGGACGTGGGGTATGGTTGTCCTACCGACGCGGGGTGGAGCAGCTCGGTAGCTCGCTGGGCTCATAACCCAGAGGTCGCAGGTTCAAATCCTGCCCCCGCTACTCGTCCGGAGGGCCGGTCACCGTCAGGTGACCGGCCCTCCGTCATGTGCGGGCCGGGTTCGTCGACCCGGGGCTCCGGCCGGGTCGGGGACCCCCGGTTCGCACTCGGTCGCGAGGTGGGGTAATCTGTTCTCACCGACGCGGGGTGGAGCAGCTCGGTAGCTCGCTGGGCTCATAACCCAGAGGTCACAGGTTCAAATCCTGTCCCCGCTACCAACCCGGAGGCCCGGTCACCGTTCTGGTGACCGGGCCTTCGGTCTGTGTGGCGGCGCCGACCCGGTTCCCCGGGCTCCGGTGGCCGCCCGGGACGGAGAGGACGCAGTCGATGGGACCGGGGTCGCCAGAGGCGCCGCAGAGCTGGACCGGACAGGTGACCGAGCGGACGCTCGCCGACGGTCGCCCGATCCTCTACTTCGACGACGAGCGCCGGGCCGGGCCCGTGCACGAGGCCGTCGACCAGCGACCGCTCGAGGAGTCCCCGCACGCCGGTGAGGTGCGCTACGACGTGCTCACCGGGGAATGGGTGACCATCGCCGGCCACCGGATGAACCGGACGTTCCTGCCCGCGGCCGCGGACTGCCCGCTCGACCCCACCCGCGACCCGGCCCGCCCCAGCGAGGTGCCCGACAGCGAGTACGACGTCGTCGTCTTCGCCAACCGGTTCCCCAGCTTCGCGCCGGAGACCGTCGGCCCGGACGCCGCCCCGCCGCCGTTCGGCCCGGCCGACGGGCCGGCGTACGGCCACTGCGACGTCGTGGTCTTCTCCAGCGACCACGAGGCCTCCGTCGTCGACCTGCCGGCCCGGCGGATGCGCACCGTGGTGGAGGCCTGGGCGCAGCGGACCGCGGCTCACTCGGCCGACCCGCGCATCGCCCAGGTGTTCGTCTTCGAGAACCGCGGCCAGGAGATCGGCGTCACGCTGACCCACCCGCACGGGCAGATCTACGCCTACCCGTTCCTCCCGCCGCGCGCCGGCCAGCTGGTCGAGCAGGCGCGCCGACACCGTGCGGCGACCGGCGGCAACCTGCTGGCCGACGTGCTGCACGCCGAGCAGGCCGCGGGCCGGCGGGTCGTGCTGGCCGGTGAGCACTGGACCGCCTACGTGCCCCGCGCCGCCCGCTGGCCGGTGGAGGTGCACCTGGCCCCGCACCGGGACGTCCCCGACCTGGCGGCGCTGGACGACGCGGAGAAGGCCGAGCTGGCCGTGGTCTACCAGGAGCTGCTGCGCCGGGTCGACCGGTTCCACCCCGGTGTCGACCGGGTGCCCTACATCGCCGGCTGGCACCAGGCGCCCACCGGCGAGGACCGCGACCTCGGCCGGCTGCACCTGCAGCTGTTCTCGCTGCTGCGCGCGCCGGGCAAGCTGAAGTACCTGGCCGGCTCGGAGTCGGGCATGGGCGCCTGGATCAACGACACGACGCCGGAGCGGATCGCCGACCGGCTGCGCGAGGTGGCCTCGTGACCACCCACGAGCAGGCCGACCTCGCGGTGACGGCCCTCCGGGACGCCTTCGCCGTCGAGCCGGACGGCGTCTGGACCGCGCCCGGCCGGGTGAACCTGATCGGTGAGCACGTCGACTACAACGGCGGCCGCTGCCTGCCGATGGCGCTGACCCGGGTCACCGCCGCGGCCGCACGCCGCCGGGACGACGACGTCGTCCGGCTGATCAGCACCGACCCGGAGGCACCGGCGTTCGAGGGCACGCTCGCCGCGCTGGGCCCGGGTCAGGTCGAGGGCTGGGTCGGCTACGCCGCGGGCACCCTGTGGGCGGTGCAGCAGGCCGGGATCGACGTCCCGGGCCTGGACCTGGCGGTCAGCAGCGACGTGCCGCTGGGCGCGGGCCTGTCCAGCTCCGCGTCGCTGGAGGCCGCGGTGGCGATCGCGGCGGCCGAGCTGGCCGGCCGGGCCGACTCGTCCGAGCTGCGCCACCTGCTGGTGCAGGCCGCCATCCGGGCGGAGAACGAGGTGGTCGGCGCCGGCACCGGCGGCATGGACCAGACCGTCGCCCTGCTGGCCGAGGAGGGCTCGGCCCTGCTCATCCACACCCGCGACTTCCGCACCGAGCCCGTGCAGCTCGGACTCGCCGAGGCCGGGCTGGAGCTGATGGTCATCGACACCCGGGTGAAGCACACGCTCGCCGACGGTCAGTACGCCCAGCGGCGCGCCGACTGCGACGAGGCGGCCCGGCAGCTCGGCCTGGAGTGGCTCTCCGACGCCACCGAGGCCGACGTCGACCGGCTGACCGACGCGCGGTTGCGGGCGCGCACCCGGCACGTCGTGGGGGAGAACCAGCGGGTCGACCGGGTCGTCGAGCTGGTCCGGGCCGGCCGGGTGGCCGAGATCGGGCCGCTGCTGGACGCCTCGCACACCTCGCTGCGCGACGACTACGAGGTCTCGGCGGTGGAGCTCGACGTCGTCGTCGAGGCCGCCCGCGGGGCAGGCGCGCTGGGGGCACGGATGGTCGGCGGCGGGTTCGGCGGCTCGGCGATCGCGCTGATCCACCCCGGCGACGCGCAGGCGGTCAGCGACGCCGTCGTCGCCGCCTGCCGCGAGCAGGGCCTCACCGAGCCGGGCACGCTCACCGTCACCTCCGGCCCCGCGGCGCGCCGGCTGTCCTGATGAAGGGCCCCCTTGCCCCCCACCGCTCGCGAGCTCGCGGCGGGCCCCGGCAAGGGGGCCGTCCCCGGGGAACAGCACCACGGCCAGGGGAGTTGGTCCCGGGCATGGAGACGACCGTCACTGACGCCCCCGAGGACAGCCGCTACGAGATCCGCGACGGCGATCGCCTGCTGGGCCTCGCCGCCTACCAGCGTCGCGGCGACCAGGTGGTGTTCACCCACACCGAGGTCGACAGCGGCGAGGAGAACTCGGGGCTGGGCAGCACGCTGGTCCGGGCCGCGCTGGACGACGTCCGCAGCAAGGGGCAGACCGTCGTCCCGATGTGCTCGTTCGTGCGTGGCTGGATCGAGCGGCACCCCGAGTACCGGGACCTGGTCGCCGCCGAGTCCTGACCGGCTGCAACCAGGGCGGGGCCGCCTGAGAAGGTGGGGGCATGCGCGTCCTGGTCGCCGGGTGGTTCAGTTTCGACGAGGTCATCGCGACCATCGGTGACGAGCTGGGGGCCGATGTCGTCACCGGGTGGCTCCGTGAGCTCGGGGTCGACCACGACGTGGCGTGGGCGCCCTACCTGCAGCGAGGTCCGCACTGGCGTGACGTCGACCCGGCGCAGTACACGCACCTGGTCTTCGTCAGCGGGCCGGTGTCGGACACCCCGCTGCTGCGCGAGCTGACCAGCGCCTTCGCCGGGGCCCAGCGCTGGGCGGTGAACGTCTCGGTGGTCTCCGACGCCGGCCGTGCGCTGTTCGACCGGGTCTGGGAGCGCGACGCCCCCGGCATCGCCCGGCCCGACCTCGCGATCGGCACGACCACGCCCGACGTCCCGGTGATCGCCGTGGCCTTCGCCCCGCCGCAGGAGGAGTACGGCGACCGCAGCCGGGCCGGGGAGGTGCGGGCGGCGATCGAGGGCTGGCTCGGTGCCCGGGCGATCCCGTGGTTCGAGCTCACCATGGATCTGTTCGAGAAGCCGCACGAACGCTTCCCCTCCCAGGTCGAGGCGCTGATCCGGCGGGCCGACGTGGTGCTCAGCATGCGGTTGCACGCGCTGGTCCTGGGACTGGCGCACGGGACGCCGGTGATCGCCTGTGACTCGATCGTCGGGGGCGCGAAGGTGAGCGCCCAGGCGGCGTCGCTGGGCTGGCCGGTCGTGCTGCGGGCCGGCGAGATCGACCCGGTGACGCTGGACGCGGCCTTGGAGCACGCTCTCTCGGGCACGCTGACCGGCGAGATCGCGGAGGCCCAGCGGCGCGGCGCCGAGGGCAACGCGGCCGCCCGCGACTGGTTCACCCGCCAGCTGCAGGGCTGAGGGGGCGCTGGGCGGCGGCGAACCGCCGCTCCAGCTCGGCGGGCACCGGCCGGCGCTGCCGCAGGGCGGCAGGCAGCCGCCGCAGCACACCGGCCAGCGCCGAGCGGGCGGCCGGCTCGCGCAGGGAGCGGCGGGCCAGCCGGGCGGTGGAGGCGAGGGCCACCGGCAGCGGCCGGCGCAGCCAGTCGACCAGCACGTCGTTGCGGGTCTGCAGCGCCCACCGCTGCGGGGAGGGCTGGTCCGGGCCGGCCGGGTCGTGCCAGGCGACGACGTCGTCGGCGTAGGCGAGCAGCCAGCCGGCAGCGGCCAGGTCGAAGGCGAGCAGGTGCTCCTCGCCGCCGAAGAACAGGAACGGGGAGAACCCGCCCACGGCCAGGTAGGCGTCCCGGCGGACGACGGCGGCGAAGGCCGGGAAGCTGAGCACGTCCGGGCCGGGTGCGCCGGGGGAGCGGCCCAGCACGGCGGCCCGGTGCTTGACCGACACCCGGTCGTCGGAGCCGTCCGCGGCCAAGCGGACGCGGCCGACCAGCACCGCGACCTGCGGGTGGGCGTCGAGCAGCTCGGCGGCCCGCTGCAGCGCCCCGGGCTCCCACCACGAGTCGTCGTCGGCGAAGGCCACGTAGGGCGTGGTCGCCCGCCGGACGCCGTCGGTGCGGGCGACCGCGCCGGCGTTCGCCGGTAGCTCCACGACGCCGACCCGCGGGTGCGTCTCACGGACGGCCGCTCCAGTGCCGTCGGACGACGCGTTGTCGACCACCACGATCGGCTGCCCGCCGACATCGAGGTGCGCGAGTGACCGCAGCAGGGACTCCCGCCGGTCGCGGGTGGCGATGACGACGCTGACGCGGTGCACGCCCCAGGTCTACCCGAGCAGTCAGGCGGTGAGCGCGGCACCCTCGGCCGGGGACTGCAGCGCCGCGATGAGGGTGTCGAGCGGCAGGTCGAGGGCGCCGGCCAGCGCGGCGACGGTGAAGAACGCCGGCGTCGGCACCCGGCCGGACTCGATCTTCCGCAACGCCTCCGGGCTCACCCCGGAGGCAGCGGCGACCTCGGCGGGGGAGCGGTCGCCCCGGGCCTCGCGGAGCAGCGCCCCCAGCCGGCGGCCGCGCTCACGCTCCTCGAGGGTCAGCGGCGGGCGAACCATGGCCGTGATAGTAATACCGGGATACCAATACCGGAAGGAACTCCAGATGATCGAGCTGCGGACGCCGGGGGAGATCGACGCCATGCGCGCCGCCGGCGCGGTGGTCGCCGACATGCACGCGGCGGTGCAGGCGGCGGCGGCCCCGGGTGTCCGGCTGACCGAGCTGGACGCGATCGCCCGCGACGTCCTCGCCGACGCCGGGGCGACGTCGCCGTTCCTGGGCTACGCCCCGCTGTCGACCACGCCGCCGTTCCCCGGCGTGCTCTGCCTGTCGGTCAACGACGTGGCGCTGCACGGCATCCCCACCGCCCAGGAGCTGGCGGACGGCGACCTGCTCAGCGTCGACGCCGGCGCGACGCTGGACGGCTGGGTGGGCGACGCGGCGCGGACCTACCCGATCGGCACGCCGCGCCCCGAGGACCTCGTGCTGGTCGACACGACCACTCGGGCACTGGAGGCGGGCATCGCCGCCGCCGTCGTCGGCAACAAGGTCGGTGACATCTCCGCCGCCATCGGTGCCGTCGGGCGGGCCGGTGGGTGCGGGATCAACACCGACCAGGGCGGGCACGGGGTCGGCCGCACCATGCACGAGGCGCCGCACGTGCCCAACGAGGGCCGGCCCGGCCGCGGGCTGCCGCTGCGGGCCGGCCTGGTGATCGCGATCGAGCCGTGGTTCCTGGCCGGCGGCAGCGACGACTACCGGGTCGACGCCGACGGCTGGACGCTGCGCAGCGCCGACGGCAGCCGCGCCGCCCACGTCGAGCACACGGTCGCGGTCACGGAGGACGGCCCGCGCATCCTCACCGCCCCGCGCTGACCCGCCGTTGTGCGCTCGTCGTCGGTCTCTGGTCGGGGAACCGACGATGAACGCACCACGGGGCCACGTCGCGTCAGGCGCGGACGGCGCCGAACCAGTCCGGGTCAGAAGGGGTCAGCTCGACCCGTTGCAGTCCGGCGCGGGCCAAGGCGGCGTCGAGGTCGACGAACGCCAGTCGGCGGGCCCGGAAGGGGTGCCGCCAGCTGGCCCCGTCGATCGTGTACGTCACCTCGCCGGTCAGCAGTCCGTCGGCGAGTGCGGCGACGGTGAACCGGGAGTCGGCGGCACCGACCTGCCCGTCGTGCACCTCGCCGGTGCGCAGCCCGTCGAACCATGCCGGCGGGTGCCACTGGGCGAGCAGCCGACCGGTGGGGGACAAGTGCCGCCCTGCGGCCGCCAACAGGCCGTGCCGCAGGCCGTCGTCCGGTGTGTTGACCAGGTGGCTGGCCAGCAGCACGACGCCGAACCGCTCCTCCAGGTCCAGACCCGTGATCTCGGCCTGGTGGATCCGCGCCCGCCGCACGTGCGCCAGCATGTCGGCGGAGTCGTCGACGGCAAGCACGTCGTGCCCGAGGTCGACGAGGGGGTCGGCGATCCGGCCGGCCCCCGCCCCGAGGTCGAGCACACTCGCACCGGGCCCCGCCCATGAGTGCACGAGCCCCGGCTCGCCGAGCGCAGGCAGTCCCCGGTAGACCTCGACCGGGCAGCCGTCCGCGGTCACCGCGCCGGTACCGCGGACGGCGCTCACGTCAGGCCAGTGCCTGGTCCAGGTCGGCGAGCAGGTCGTCCACGTCCTCGATGCCCACCGACAGGCGCACCAGGTCGGCCGGCACCTCCAGCGGCGAACCCGCGGCGCTGGCGTGCGTCATCCGGTGCGGGTGCTCGATCAGCGACTCCACGCCGCCGAGGGACTCGGCCAGGGTGAACAGCTGCGCGCGCTCGCACACCCGCAGCGCCGCCTCCTCGCCGGCCTTCAGCCGGAACGAGATCATCCCGCCGAAGCCGGACATCTGCTTCGCCGCGATCTCGTGGTTGCGGTGCTGCGGCAGCCCCGGGTACAGCACGTCGCCCACCGCCGGGTGCTCCAGCAGCCACTCGGCGATCCGCCCGGCGTTCGCGCTGTGCCGGTCCATCCGGACGCCGAGGGTCTTCAGGCTGCGCAGCACCAGCCAGGCGTCGAAGGGGCCGTTGACCGCACCCATCGCGTTCTGGTGGTAGGCAAGCCGCTCACCGAGATCGTCGTCGGCGACCACCAGCGCGCCGCCGACGATGTCGGAGTGACCGCCCAGGTACTTCGTCGTGGAGTGCACGACGACGTCAGCGCCCAGCGTCAGCGGCTGTTGGAGGTAGGGGCTCGCGAAGGTGTTGTCGACGACGAGCAGGGTCCCCGAGGCGTGCGCGATCTCGGCCAGCGCCGCGATGTCGGAGACGTTGAGCAGCGGGTTGCTCGGCGTCTCGCACCAGACCACCCGCACTGTCTCCGGCGCGACGGCCTCGCGGACGGCGCCCAGGTCGTTGAGGTCGACCGGCTGGTGGCCGACGCCCCACGGTGCGAGCACCCGGGAGATGAGCCGGTAGGTGCCGCCGTAGGCGTCGCCCCCGAGCACGATCGAGTCGCCCGGCCGGCAGACCGTGCGCAGCAGGGTGTCCTCGGCAGCGAGCCCGGAGGCGAACGCCAGCCCGCGGGTGCCCTGCTCGAGCGCGGCCAGCGCCGTCTGCAGGGTGTCCCGGGTGGGGTTGGCGCTGCGGCTGTACTCGTAGCCGCCGCGCAGCCCACCGACGCCGTCCTGCTTGTAGGTGGTGGTCAGGTGCAGCGGCGGGATGACCGCGCCGGTGGCGGGGTCGGGCTCCTGCCCGGCGTGGATGGCGCGCGTGTTGAAACCGGTCACGACTGCACCGTAGGCGCCGGCAGCCCGACGAGGTGGCCGAGGACGTCCTGCCGGGTGACGACGCCGGCCGGCTTGCCGTCGACGTGCACCAGCAGGGCGTCGGCCTCGCCGAGCGCGCTCACTGCGGCGGACACCGGCTCACCCGAGCCGATGATCGGCAGCGGTGCGCTCATGTGCCGCTCGACCGGGTCGGCCAGCGTCGCCCGGCCGGCGAACAGCGCGTCGAGCAGCGCCTTCTCCGCGACCGAGCCGACGACCTCGCCGGCGGTGACCGGCGGCTCGGCCCGCACGACGGGGAGCTGGCTGACGCCGTACTCCCGCAGGATGTCGATCGCGTCGCGGACGGTCTCGTTCGGGTGCGTGTGCACCAGGGTCGGGGTGCTGCCGGACTTGGCGTCGAGCAGCTCGCCGACGGTCTCGCCACCGGCCTCGGTGAGGAAGCCGTAGTCGGCCATCCACTCGTCGTTGAAGATCTTGTTCAGGTAGCCGCGCCCACCGTCGGGCAGCAGCACCACCAGGACGTCGTCCTTCGTCAGCCGCTCGGCCACCCGCAGGGCGGCGGCCACGGCCATGCCGCACGATCCGCCGACCAGGAGCCCCTCCTCGCGGGCGAGCCGCCGGGTCATCGCGAAGGAGTCCCCGTCGGAGACGGCGACGATCTCGTCGGCGACGGTCCGGTCGTAGGCCTCGGGCCAGAAGTCCTCGCCCACCCCCTCGACGAGGTAGGGCCGGCCGGTGCCACCGGAGTAGACCGAGCCCTCCGGGTCCGCGCCGATCACCTGGACCCGGCCGCCGGAGGCCTCCTTGAGGTACCGGCCCACGCCGGAGATGGTGCCCCCGGTGCCGGCCCCGGTGACGAAGTGGGTGACCCGGCCCTCGGTCTGGGTCCAGATCTCCGGGCCGGTCGTCTCGTAGTGCGAGCGCGGGTTGGCCGGGTTGGCGTACTGGTCGGGCTTCCAGCCGCCGGGGATCTCCTTCGCCAGCCGGTCGGAGACCGAGTAGTAGGAGCGCGGGTCGGCCGGGTCGACGGCGGTCGGACAGACGTGCACCTCGGCCCCGTAGGCCTTGAGCACGTTGATCTTCTCCTGGCTGACCTTGTCCGGGCAGACGAAGACGCACTTGTAGCCGCGCTGCTGCCCCACCAGGGCCAGGCCGATGCCGGTGTTGCCGCTGGTCGGCTCGATGATCGTGCCGCCGGGCCGCAGTGCTCCGGAGGCCTCCGCCTCCTCGATCATCCGCAGCGCGATCCGGTCCTTCACCGAGCCGCCGGGGTTGACGTACTCCACCTTGGCCAGGACCAGCGGGGCGTCGGGCCCCAGGTGCTCGGTCACCTTGTTCAACCGGACCAGCGGGGTGCCGCCGATCAGCTCGACGACGGACTCGGCGTACTGCACGGGGTCTCCTGCGGCGCTCGGGCCGGTGGCGGATCGCGCCTCCGACGGGTCTGCCCATCCCATCAGACCGGGCCCCGTACGGCAGAGGACGTGGTGCCGCTCACGACCTGCGACCGGACGACCGGGCCGACGCGGGGAGCGCTATACGCTGCCCGGGTCGAGCTCGCCACTCGACAGCGGTCATCAAGCCGGTGGCGCCGCCGACGAAGGGGAGTCACCCATCATGGACGAGGCGTCGTGGGACCTGCACCAGGCCCTGGGCAGGATCGAGCTCGCCGGCCGGGAGCTGTCCGAGGTCCTCGACGAGGTGGTCCGCGTCGCCCGCCGGGCCATCCCCGGCACCGAGGCGACCTCCATCACGCTGATCCGGGGCGAGCGCGCCTTCACCGCGGCCTTCGACGGTCAGCTCGCGATGGACGCCGACGAGTCGCAGTACCAGCGCGGCCACGGGCCCTGCCTGGACGCCGGCCTGGCCGGCGAGGTCTTCGTGGTCGGGGACATGCGGGCCGAGGAGCGCTGGCCGGGCTACGCGGCGCACGCCGCCGAACTCGGGGTCCGCAGTTCGATGTCCATCCCGCTGCCGTACCAGGGCGCCAGGATCGGTGCCCTGAACAACTACGCCACCCGGACGAGCGCCTTCACCGACGCCGACGTGGCGCTGGGCCAGGCCGTCGCCGCCTTCGTGGCGATCGCCGTGGGCAACGCCGATGCGACCGCGCGGGCGCTCGACGACGCGGCGAACATGCGCCGGGCGATGGCGTCCCGGGCGGTCATCGAGCAGGCCAAGGGCATCCTCATGGAGCGCCACAAGATCACCGCCGAGCAGGCGTTCACCCTGCTCACGCACGCCTCCCAGCGGCGGAACGTGAAGCTGCGCGAGGTCGCTGACGAACTGGTGTCCACCGGCGAGCTCATCGCCCGCTGAGTTCGGCAGCAAGGTGTGACAGACGCGCGTAAGCCCCCAGCAGTGCTGACATCGTCGGGGGCGGAGGAGGCGCTCACCGCGGACCCCACATGTGCTCACCGGCCAACTGACTACGGTGCTCGCGATGGCGCGAGTCTTGGTGACGGGGATGTCAGGCGCAGGGAAGTCGACGCTCTTGGCCGAGCTGGGGCGCCGAGGTCACCCGACCGTTGACACCGACTACGGCGGTTGGGAGCTTCCCGACGGCACTTGGGACGAACAGCGCATGGACCGGCTGCTGGCCACGCACCCCGAGGTGGTCGTCTCCGGCACGGTGGACAACCAGGGCCGCTTCTACAACCGCTTCGAGCATGTCGTCCTCCTGAGCGCGCCGCTTGACGTGCTGCTGGAGCGGGTGCGCACCCGGGAGAACAACCCCTACGGCAAGACGATCGAGCAGCAGGCCGAGATGGCCCGCTACCTGCACGAGGTCGAGCCGCTCCTGCGCCGAGGTGCCAGCCTGGAACTCGACGGACGACGTCCGGTCGCCGAACTCGCCGATGTGCTGGAGGAACTTCTCACCGGCAGGTCGTGACCTGCACCTCGACCCAGCGGAGGTCACGCGCTGTCGTGCGACTTACGCACAGAAAATCTCACCCTGCTGCCGAGCTCATCGCCCGCTGAGCCCCGTCCCGGCTGGCGCGCCCGGCTGGCGGGTGGACAGGATGCGGCGGTGAGCAGCGACCCCGTCGTCGTCGGCGCCGACCTGGGCACCAGCGGCCTCAAGGTCGCCGCCCTCGACCCGGCCGGTGCCGTCGTCGCCGAGAGCGAGGTCGGCTATGCCGTCGACCGGCCGCAGCCGGGCTGGGCGCAGACCGAGGTCGTGGTCTGGCGGGGCGCCGTGGAGGAGGCGCTCACCGCCCTCGCCGGCCGGCTGGCCGGGCGTTCGGTGGCCGCGCTGGGCCTCTCCGGACAGATGCACGGTGCCGTGCTGGTCGACGACGGCGGGCGTCCGCTGGCACCGGCCCTGCTCTGGCCCGACCAGCGTGCCACCGCGGAGCTGTCCCGGTGGCGCTCCCTCCCGGCCGCCGACCGGGCGGCGCTGGCCAACCCGCTCGCGCCCGGGATGACCGGGCCGCTGCTGGCCTGGCTCGCCGGGGAGCGGCCCCAGCTGCTGGACCGGGCCGCGGCCGCGCTGCTGCCCAAGGACGCGGTCCGCGCCGCGCTGCTGCCCGGCGCCGATCCCGCGGTCACCGACCGGACCGACGCCTCGGCCACCCTGCTGTGGGACGTCCCCGGGGAGCGCTGGTCGAGCGCCGCGGTGGCCGCCGCCGGCTTGCCGGAGAGGTTGCTGCCCGCCGTCCGTCCCGGCTCGCAGGTCCTCGGGACGGCGTCCCTGCCGGTCGGCGAGGTGCCGGTCGTCGTCGGCGGCGCCGACACCCCGCTGGCGCTGCTGGCCGCGGGCGGCAGCGGTGGCGTCCAGGTGAACCTCGGGTCCGGTGCCCAGGTGCTGCGCCCGGGGGTGGCGCCCTGGCCGGTGGCCGACCCCGTCGTGCACTGCTTCGCCGACCCGGACGACGGCTGGTACGCGATGGCGGCCCTGCAGAACGCCGGCACGGCCTGGTCGTGGGTGCGGGAGGTGCTCGGCCTGGACTGGCCGGCGCTGCTGGGCAGCCTGGACACCGCGGCGCCGGGCGCCGGTGGCGTCGTGTTCACCCCGTTCCTCACCGGCGAGCGGGGTGGGGTGGCCGGCCCGGCCGCGCGGGGCGGGTGGACCGGGCTGTCGGCCGACACCACCCGGGCCGACCTGGCGCGCGCCGCCCTGGAGGGGGTCGTGTTCGCCGTCGGCGCCGCCCTCGACCTGGTCGGGACCTCGCCGGACGGCGCCGACCCGGTCGTGCTCACCGGCGGTGGTGCGCGCGACGCCGGGCTGCAGCAGCTGATCGCCGACGCGCTGGCCCGGCCCGTGCAGCACGTGCAGGTGCGCAGCGCGTCGGCCGCCGGCGCCGCGGTGCTCGCCGGCCGCGGCGTCGGGCTGGAGCTCACCCCGCAGCGCGTGCTCGGGCCGGTGGTGGAGCCGGGCCCGGCGCGGCAGCTGCGGGCCGCGCGGGAACGGTGGGCCGCTGCGGTCGGGTGATCCCGGCTGCGCAGGCGTGGAACGGCTCCCCGCCGGGCACCGTTGGGCTCAGCAGCGGGGAGCCCGCACCCGGGCTCCCCGACGACGGGAGGGGTGACGCGCCATGGCGTCGATCATGAACAAGGTCGTGCAGTTCGCGAACAGCCCGAAGGGCAAGCAGGTGATCCGTCAGGCGACGGAGAAGGCCCAGCAGTTGGCGAGCGACCCGAAGAACCGGGCCCGGATCGACGACGTGCGCCGTCGGATCCAGGGCGGTCGTGGCGGTTCCGGGGGCACCGGCTCGGCGCACTGACCGGGACGGCGCCCCCTGGCGGCGCTCGCCCTCAGCGGGGGGCGAGCGCCGTCAGCACGTCGGCGTGCAGCACGCCGTTGCTGGCGACCGCGCTGCCGCCGGCCGGACCCGCGGCGCCGTCGAGGTCGCTGAAGCTGCCGCCGGCCTCCCGCACGATCACGTCGAGCGCGGCGAGGTCCCACAGCGACACCTCGGGCTCGCAGGCCACGTCGACGGCGCCCTCCGCGACCATCATGTAGCTCCAGAAGTCGCCGTAGGCGCGGGTCCGCCACACCGAGCGGGTGAGGTCCAGGAAGGGCTCGAGGCGGCCCTGCTCCTCCCAGCCGGAGAGGCTGGAGTAGGAGAGGCTGGCGTCGGCCAGGCTGGCCACCTGCGAGACGGTGCAGCGGGTCGCGTTCTCCAGCCGGCGACCGGTCCAGGCACCCACTCCCGCGGCGGCCCACCAGCGCCGGTTGAGCGCCGGTGCCGACACCAGCCCGACGACCGGCACGTCGCCCTCCAGCAGCGCGATCAGCGTCGCCCACACCGGGACCCCACGGACGAAGTTCTTCGTGCCGTCGATGGGGTCGATCACCCAGCGCCGGTCACCCCGGCCGGTGCTGCCGAACTCCTCGCCGAGCACCGCGTCGCGCGTCCGGGCCCGGGACAGGGTGGCGCGCAGCTGCTCCTCGACCGCCCGGTCGGCGTCGGTGACCGGGGTCAGGTCGGGCTTGGTCTCCACGTGGAGGTCCTGCGCCCGGAACCGGTCGAGGCTGAGCGCGTCGGCCTGGTCGGCGAGCACGTGCGCCAGGCGCATGTCCTCGGTGAAGCCGCGCTGTCCCGGTGTCATGGCACCCGAACCTACTGGTCCCGGCCCCGCGGGGCCGGGACCAGTGCCGATCGGCCGTGGCTCCCTTGCCGGGTCCCGCCGCGAGCTCGCGAGTGGCGGGGGGCAAGGGGGTCCTTCATCAGTTGTTGAAGACCGCCTTCTCCACCGCAGCCGGGGTGTCGTACTCGCCGTCCCCGATGTTCTTCAGCGCCTCGAGCACCTCGCCGTCGCCGCCGTGGGACTCCGCGTGCTTGACCACGTCCTCCTTCTTCGCCGGGTACTCGATGCCGCCGAGGGCCTTCTGGATGTCGATCGGGCTCACCATGGCCGGTCGGCTACCCCGCGACCGGTGCGTCGATGCCTGCACCGGCGGCCCGGATACGGTCGGGGGATGGAGGCGCGGACGATCGCCGGGCTGCTGGCCGACCCGGTCCGGCTCAAGGTGGTGGCCGCGCTCGCGCTGGGCGCCGGCACGATCGAGCAGGTGGCCGAGGCCACCGGCCTCTCCCTGCAGGAGGTGGCGCTGGCGGCCCGCCGGCTCGCCCGCGGCGGACTGGTCGGCCGCGACGGCCACCGGCTGGCGCTGCACCAGGACCGCTTCGGCAGGGCGGCGCGGGCCGCCGCCGAGCGCGAGCCCGCCCCGGAGCCGCTGTCGGCGGACCCGGCCGAGGACGCCGTGCTGCGCGCGTTCGTGCGCGACGGCCGGCTGGTCGCCGTCCCGGCCCAGCAGGGCAAGCGGCGGGTGGTGCTGGCGTACCTGGTGCACGTGTTCGAGGCCGGTGTCCGGTACCCGGAGCGCGAGGTGAACGCCCTGCTGGCAGCCTGGCATCCTGACGTCGCCGCCCTGCGCCGGTACCTGGTCGACGAGGGGCTGCTGTCCCGGGACGCCGCCGGGGTCTACTGGCGCAGCGGTGGTTACGTCCACGGCGTCGACGACTGACCCGGCTCCGGCACGGCGCCGGCGGGACGAGGGGAGCAGCGTGCAACGGCAGGTCTTCGCCTTCTCCGGGGTGCTCACGCCCCGGCCGGGTGAGCGCGGCAACCAGCCGCTCATCGAGCACGTGCTGCGGCTGGGCCGGGACCGGCGGACCGCTGAGGGCCCGGTGCGGGTCTGCTACGTGCCGACGGCGATCGGCGACGACCCGACGGCGGTCGAGGTGTACGACCGGGTCTTCGGCGCCCGGGGCGACGTCACGCTCAGCACGCTGCGGCTGTTCCCGCAGCCGAGCGTGCCGGACGTGCGCCAGCACCTGCTCACCCAGGACGTCGTGCTGGTCGAGGGCGGCAGCCTGGTCAACCTGCTGGCCGTCTGGCGCGCCCACGACCTCCCCGCGGTGCTGCGGGAGTGCTGGGAGGCCGGGGTGGTGCTGGCCGGCACCGGGGCCGGCAGCCAGTGCTGGCACGTGGGCGGCCCCACCGACGCGCTCGGGGGCCGGCTGGCCCCGCTGGGCGAGGGGCTGGGCCTGCTGCCGTTCAGCAACAACGTGCACGACGACGACGGCGGGCTGCCGCGCCGGGATGCCTACCGCCGGTTGGTGGCCGAGGGGGCCCTGCCCGGTGGGTACGCGACCGAGGACGGCGTCGGCCTGCACTACATCGGCGCCGCCCTCGCCGAGGCGGTCACCGTCCGGCCCGGTGCGCAGGCGTGGCACGTCCGGCCCGACGGTGCCGGCGGCTGGGTCGAGCGGGCGCTGCCGGCCCGGCTGGTCTAGCGGCCGGCTCCCGCGCCCCTAGTGCCCGGGGCCGAGCTGACCGACGGCGGTGATCAGCCGGCGGAAGCTGCCCAGCCGCTCGGCGCGGGCGGGCGGGCCGGCGGCGGCCCAGGCGTCCAGTGCGCACTCCGGGTCCTCGGCGGTGTGGCCGCAGGCCGGCGGGCAGTCGACGGCGGCCTCGGCCAGGTCGTCGAAGGCCGCGAGGACGTCCTGCGCGGTGACGTGGGCCAGCCCCAGCGACCGGATGCCCGGGGTGTCGATCACGGTGCCCCCGCCGGGGAGGTCCAGCAGCACCGCCGAGGACGACGTGTGCCGGCCCTTGCCGATCTTGCTGACGTCGCCGGTGGCCCGGAAGGCGTCCGGCACCAGCCGGTTGACCAGGGTCGACTTGCCGACTCCGGACTGGCCGACCAGCACGCTCATCCGCCCGGTCAGCCGCTCGAGCAGCTCGTCCAGCGACGCCTCCCGCGACATCGGCACCGCCTCGACCTCCAGCCCGGCGTACCGGTCGAGCAGCGGCTGCGGGCTGGCCAGGTCGGTCTTGGTCAGGCACAGCAGCGGCGCCAGCCCGCCGGCGTAGGCGGCCACCAGGCAGCGGTCCAGGAAGCCCAGCGCCGGGTCGGGGTCGGTGACCGAGGTGACGACCACCAGCAGCTCGGCGTTGGCCACCACGATGCGCTCGGTCGGGTCGGTGTCGTCGGCGGTCCGGCGCAGCGACGTCGTCCGGTCCTCGATGACCACGATCCGGGCCAGGGTGTCCGGCCGGCCCGAGGTGTCGCCGACGATGCGCACGCGGTCGCCGACCACCACACCGTGCTTGCCGAGCTCCCGGGCGCGCATGGCGGTGACCTCGACCGGCGCTCCGTCCGGGCCCTCGATCCGGACCTGCATCCGGCCGCGGTCGACGGCGATCACCAGCCCCGGGACGGCGTCCTCGTGCGCCGGCCGGGTGCGGGTGCGCGGGCGGGAGCCGTGCCGGGTCGGCCGGACCCGCACGTCGTCCTCGTCGGACCGCTTGTCCATCCGGCGGCTCAACGCCCCACCTCCGCCGGCTGGTCCAGCAGTGCGGCCCACCGCTCCCGGTAGTCCGGCAGCGTCTTGCTCACCGCTCCCGGGTCGCTGACCCGGACCCCCTCGACGGCCAGCCCCAGCACCGCGGCCGCGTGCACCATCCGGTGGTCGGCGTAGGAGTCCACCTGCGCGGCCCGCCCGGGGCCGGGCGTGATCACCAGGCCGTCGGGGAGCTGCTCGACCCGGGCGCCGACCGCGGTGAGCACCTCGTCCAGGGCCTGCAGCCGGTCGGTCTCGTGCCCGCGCAGGTGCGCGATGCCGGTCAGCCGGGACGGTCCGTCGGCCAGCGCGCACAGCGCCGCCAGCACCGGGGTCAGCTCGCCGACGGCGCCCAGGTCGGCCTCCAGCGGCGCGATCCGGCCGCTCCCGGTGACCTGCAGCCCGTCGGCGGTGCTCACCACCTCGGCGCCCATCGCGGTGAACAGCCGGTCGAGCTGGGCGCCGGGCTGGGTGGTCTCGGCCGGCCAGTCGCGCACGGTGACCCGCCCGCCGGTGACCAGCGCCGCCGCGAGGAAGGGGGCGGCGTTGGACAGGTCGGGCTCGACCACCCGGTCGAGGGCGGCGATCGGGCCGGGGGTGACCCGCCAGCCGCGTTCGGTGGGGACGACGTCGACGCCGTGCTCGGCCAGCGTGCGCACGGTCATCTCCACGTGCGGCATCGAGGGCAGCGACCCGGCGACGGCCAGGTCGACCCCCTGGTCGTACCGGGCGGCGGCCAGCAGCAGCCCGGAGACCACCTGGCTGGACTCGCTGGCGTCGACGGTCACCGTGCCGCCGCGGACCGCGCCGGTGCCGTGCACGGTGAACGGGGCGCGGCCCCGTCCGTCGTCGTCGATCCGCACGCCGAGGTCGCGCAGCCCGGCGATCAGGCCGGCGTTGGGGCGCTCGCGCAGCCGCGGGTCGCCGTCCAGCCGCACCGGGCCGGTGGCCAGCGCGGCGACCGGGGGCAGGAAGCGCAGCACCGTGCCGGCCAGCCCGGCGTCGACGTCGGCGGGGCCGCGCAGGTGGCCGGGGGTGACCAGCCAGTCGTCCCCGTCCGCCTCGACCCGGGTGCCCAGCGCGCGCAGCCCGGCGGCCATCAGGTCGGTGTCCCGGGCGCGCAGCGGGCGCACCAGGCGGCTGGGGCCGTCGGCCAGCGCGGCCAGCACCAGGGCCCGGGCGGTGAGCGACTTCGACCCGGGCAGCGCGACGACCGCGTCGACGGGGGTGGTGGGGTGCGGCGTCGTCCAGACCTCGGCCATGCCGTTCATCCTGCCCTGTCCGGGCACGGGGGTCCGGGGCGACGGCGCCTGCGGCCGCCACCCCGGACCACGCGGTCAGCCGGCCTCGGCCTCGACCGACTCCGGCTTCGGCGTGCCGACGGTGCGCACCAGCCGCTGGTTGGCGAACTCGAACATGCCCAGCTCGGAGAGCTCCCGGCCGTAGCCGGAGCGCTTCACCCCGCCGAAGGGCAGCTCCGGGGAGGTGCCCGACGGCGAGTTGATCCAGACCATCCCGGACTCGACCCGGTCGGCGACGGCGCGGGCCCGCTCGACGTCGGCGGAGAACACCGACGCGCTCAGCCCGAACTCGGTGTCGTTGGCCAGCCGGACCGCCTCGTCCTCGCTGGAGACGCGGTACACGACCGCGGCGGGGCCGAACAGCTCCTCGCGGTAGGCGCGCATCTCCGGGGTGACGTCGGCCAGCAGGGTCGCGTTGACGAAGGCACCCTCCCGCTCCGGCCGGCCACCGCCGACGAGCACCGTGGCGCCCTTGTCGATCGCGTCCTGCACCTGGGCGGTGAAGTCCTGCGCGGCCCGCTCGGAGGACAGCGGGCCCAGCGTGGTCGCCGGGTCCGCCGGGTCGCCGGGCCGGAGCCCGCGGAAGGCCTCGGTCAGGCCGGCGACGAACTCGTCGTACACGTCGTCCATCACGATGAACCGCTTGGCGGCGATGCAGGCCTGCCCGGTGTTGAGCGTGCGGGAGATCGTGGCCGCCTGGACGGTCTGCGAGACGTCGGGGGCGTCGAGCACGATGAACGGGTCGCTGCCGCCGAGCTCGAGCACCGACTTCTTCAGGTGCTTGCCGGCCAGCGAGGCGACGCTGCTGCCGGCGCGGGCGCTGCCGGTGAGCGTGACGCCCTGCACGTGCGGGTGGGCGATCACCCGCTCGACGTCGGAGATCCGCAGGAACAGGTTGGTGTAGACGCCCTCGGGGACGCCGGCGTCGTGGAGGAGCTGCTCCAGGGCCAGGGCGGTCTGCGGGTTGTTCTCCGCGTGCTTGAGCAGCACCACGTTGCCCAGCACGAGGTTGGGGGCCACCACGCGGGCAACCTGGTAGAGGGGGAAGTTCCACGGCTCGATGGCCAGCAGGACGCCGACCGGCTCGTTGACGACGACCGCCTCGCCCTCCATGACGTCGATGCGCTTGGGGGTCAGGAAGCCCGGGCCCTTCTCGGCGTACCAGTCGAAGATCATCGAGACGAGCATCGCCTCGCCGGTCGCCTCCTGGATGCGCTTGCCCATCTCCTTGGTGATGAGGGCGCCCAGGTCGTCGCGCCGCTCGCGCATCAGCTCGCCGATGCGGCCCACGATCGCGGCGCGCTCGGCGACCGGACGGCGGCGCCACTCGCCGAAGGCGGCGTGCGCCCGCTCGACGACGCCGTCGACCTCCGCGGTCTCCAGGAAGGGGAACTCCTGCTCGGTGCGTCCGGTGGCCGGGTCGATCGTCGCGTACGGGCGGTCGCCGGCGTCGCTGGCGGTCTTGGGGTGCTCGGTGGGCGGAGCCTGGGTCGTCACGTCGTCGTGCCTCCATCGCGCTGGGTCGGCTCTGTGCCTCCCCGTCCTACCGCCGACGGGCGGTGCGCGCACGGGTCGGGGCGCGGGACGGAAGACGCACCTAGGCTCGCTGCTGGTCGCCGGTGCCGCCGGCGCGCGCGGAGGAGTCGTCATGTGTGGTCGCTACGCCGCCAGCCGGCGTCCTGAGGACCTGGTGGTCGAGTTCGAGGCGGTCGCCGCCGAGGGGCAGCCCGCGCTGCCCGCGGACTACAACGTCGCGCCGACCAAGGACGTGTACGTCGTCCGGCACAAGAAGGAACGCGACGCCGAGGGGGCGCTGACCGGCGGTGGGCACCGGGAGCTGCGCGTCGTCCGCTGGGGGCTGGTGCCCTCCTGGGCCAAGGACGTCACGATCGGCAACCGGATGCTCAACGCCCGGGTGGAGTCGTTGACCGAGAAGCCGGCGTTCCGCACCGCCGCGGCGAGCCGTCGCTGCCTGGTACCCGCCGACGGCTGGTACGAGTGGGCGCCGCGCGCCGACCGGCCCGGCAAGCAGCCGTACTACGTGACCCCGGAGGACGGCGCGGGCCTGGCATTCGCCGGGCTGTGGGAGGTCTGGGGCCGCGGCGAGGACCGGCTCTACACCTGCACGGTGGTGACGGCGCCGGCGGTCGGCGCGCTGACCGAGGTGCACCCGCGGATGCCGCTGGTGCTGCCGCCCGAACGGTGGGCGGAGTGGCTGGACCCCGAGCGTCAGGACGTCACCGAGGTGGCCGCCCCGACCCCGCCGGAGTTCGTCGAGCGGCTGGAGATCCGCCCCGTCGGCACGGGCGTCGGCAACGTCGCGCACAACGGCCCGCAGCTGACCGCCCGGGTCGAGTCGGTCAGCGAGCCGGCCGACCAGCCCGTCCTGTTCTGACCCGCCACCTCTCCCGCCCCGCAGCCGAGGAGCCCCGCTGAGCGCCGAACCGTCCGCCCCACCCGCCGCCGACCGGACCGCGGAGGCATCCCGCGCCCTGCCCGGCTGGGTCGCCGCCGGGGTCACGTTCCTCTCCTCCGGCGCGGTGCTCGTGCTCGAGGTGGTCGGGCTGCGGCTGATCGCCCCCTACGTCGGCATCACGCTGCAGACCAGCACCGCGGTGATCGGCTTCGCGCTGGCCGCCATCGCCGTGGGCGCCTGGGCCGGCGGTGCGGCGGCGGACCGGACCGATCCGCGCCGGCTGATCGCCCCGCTGATGGTGGCCGGTGGCGGCCTGATCGTTGCGGTGCTGCCCCTCGTGCGCTTCGCCGGTGACCTGCTCACCGGCGCTGCGGCGGGCAACGTGCTGTTGCTGGCCGCGGTCGCCGTCGTCGTTCCGGCGGCGCTGCTGTCCGCCGTCCCGCCGATGGTCGTGGCGCTGCAGCTGGGCAGCCTCGCGCAGACCGGCTCGGTGGTCGGGCAGCTGTCCGGCATCGGCACCCTCGGCGGGATCGTGGCCACCTTCGCCACCGGCTTCCTGCTGGTCGCCGTGCTGCCCAGCAGCGTCATCCTGGTCGGCACGGGGCTGGTCGTGGTGGTCGCCGGGCTCGTCCTGGCGGTGCTGCTGAGGCGCCGCGGGCCGGCCGGGTCCGGGCGGGTGCCTGCAGGGCTGGTCGTGCTGGCGCTGGCGGCGCCGCTGCTCGCCGCGGTCGCCCCCACCCCGTGCGAGCGGGAGACCGCCTACCACTGCGCGCGGGTCACCGCCGACCCGGAGCGGCCCACCGGCCGGGTGCTGCAGCTGGACACGCTGCGGCACTCCTACGTCGACCTCGCCGACCCCACCTACCTGGAGTTCGAGTACGTGCAGGCGATCGCCTCGGTGACCGACGCGATGGCGCCGGCAGAAGAGCCGCTGTCGGCGCTGCACGTCGGGGGCGGGGGTCTCACGCTGCCCCGCTACCTCGCCGCGGTCCGGCCGGGCACGGTCGGCCGGGTGCTCGAGGTCGACCCGGGGGTGGTCGCCATCGACGAGCAGGAGCTGGGTCTGGAGCAGTCCGCGGAGCTGCAGGTGCGGGTCGGGGACGGCCGGGTCGGCCTGGGGGAGGAGCGGGCCGGGCAGCGCGACCTGGTCGTGGGCGACGCCTTCGGCGGTCTCTCGGTGCCCTGGCAGCTGACCACGGTCGAGGCGCTGCGCCTGGTCGACGACGCCTTGGCCGAGGACGGCGTCTACGCGGTCAACCTCATCGACCACCCGCCGCTGGGGTTCGTCCGCGCGGAGCTGGCGACCCTGCGCGAGGTGTTCGGCCACGTCGCGCTGCTGGCCCGCGCCCCGGTGCTGGCCGGGGAGGACGGCGGGAACGTCGTCGCCGTCGCCTCGCAGCAGCCGCTGCCCGTCGAGAGGATCGCCGCCGCTCTCGACGAGCGGCAGCTGGCCTGGCAGGTGGCGACGGGGGAGGAGCTGGACCGGTTCATCGGCGACGCCGGCGTGCTCACCGACGACTTCGCCCCGGTCGACCAGCTGCTCACCCCCTACGCGACCACCGCCCGCTGAGCGCACCGCCCGCTGGCGCACCGCCGCCGAGCGGGTCGGTCACAGGCGCGCGATCGGCGCGGTACGGGCCCGGGTGAGCCGCACCAGGTCCGCCGGTGCCAGCTCCACCTGCAGCCCGCGCCGGCCGGCGCTCACCAGCACCGTGGCGAAGCCCAGCGCCGAGTCGTCGACCACCGTGGGCAGCGCCTTGCGCTGGCCCAGCGGGCTGATCCCGCCACGCACGTAGCCGGTGGCCCGCTCGGCGTCGACCGGGTCGGCCATCGCGGCCTTCCGGCCCCCGGCGGCGGCGGCCAGCGCCTTCAGGTCCAGGTGCCCGCTGACCGGCACGACCGCGACGGTGAGCGCACCGTCGACGCGGGTCACCAGGGTCTTGAGCACCCGGGCCGGGTCGGCGCCGAGCGCGGCCACCGCCACCTCGCCGTGACCGTGCCCAGCGGCACCGTCGGCCGGTTCGTACTGGTGCAGGGCGAACGCCGCCTCCGCCCGTTCCAGGGCCCGTACCGCCGGGGTCGCCGCCACAGCCGGTGACCCTAGAGCGCCGGGGCGGCCGGGACGACGGAGTTCCCGGTGACCACCGTCGCGGGAATCCTCCCGGGGGGTGCTCGGTTGCACCGGCCGTGAGCAGCACAGCCCCGGGCGCGGCGGCGCGGACCGCGCGCAGCGCCGCCCCGTCCCGTCGTCCCCCCGGCCGTCCCGACCGGTCCCGGCTAGGATCGTCCGACGTGGTGCCCCGTTCCCGGGCGCCGCAGAGAGGACGGTCGGTGCCCGAGGAGCCCACGGTCGAGAACCCCGTCGTCGAGGCGGGCGCGGCTGCAGCGCAGCCGGACCAGCGTGAGGAGACGCCGGAGGCCCGCGCCGACGGCAGTCGGAGCGAGCTCGCGGAGTCGCGGGCGCAGCGTGACGCCCGGTTCGAGCGTGACGCCCTGCCCTACCTCGACCAGCTGTACCCGGCGGCCCTGCGGATGACCCGCAACCCGGCCGACGCCGAGGACCTGGTCCAGGAGACGTTCGTCAAGGCCTACTCCGCGTTCCACCAGTTCGCCGAGGGCACGAACCTCAAGGCCTGGCTGTACCGGATCCTGACGAACACCTACATCAACAGCTACCGCAAGAAGCAGCGGCAGCCGCAGCAGTACCCCACCGACCAGGTGCAGGACTGGCAGCTGTACGCCGCGGAGGAGCACACCTCCAGCGGGTTGCGCTCGGCGGAGATCGAGGCGCTGGACCACCTGCCCGACTCCGACATCAAGGACGCCCTCCAGCAGCTGCCGGAGGACTTCCGTCTGGCGGTGTACCTCGCCGACGTCGAGGGCTTCGCCTACAAGGAGATCGCCGAGATCATGGGCACGCCCATCGGCACGGTGATGTCCCGCCTGCACCGCGGTCGCCGCGGACTGCAGAAGCTGCTGGCCGACTACGCCCGGGAGCGCGGCTTCGTCCGCGCGGGGGCCACGGAGGAGGCGACCCGCTCATGAGCACCGACGCTCACGACGGAACGCACCGGACACCGGGAGAGCACGGCGGGCACGACGACGTCGGGATCGCCTCCTGTGACGACGTCCTCTCGCACGTGTTCGAGTTCCTCGACCACGAGACCGACGACGCCCGCCGGTCGGTGATCGCCGAGCACCTCGAGGACTGCTCGCCCTGCCTGCGGCAGTTCGGCATCGAGCAGGAGTTCAAGGCGCTGGTGCGGCGCCGCTGCGGCGGGGACGCCCCGCCGCCCGGCCTGCGGGACCGGATCAAGGTGCAGCTGACCACCGTCTCCTTCGAGGAGGACGGCACGCAGGTCCGCGTCGAGCGGTCCAGCGTGGAGACCTACACCGAGCAGCTCCCGGGGGAGCGCCCCTCCGCCTGAGGCGAGAGGGGCGCCCCTCGGCCCTGTCCGCCTTGTCAGGCGTTGGGGCGCTTGCCGTGGTTGGCGCCGCTCTTCTTGCGGGCGCGCCGCTTGCGTCCACGCTTGGACATCGCTGCCTCCTCACTCCGGGTCGGGTCGCCGGGGTGCTGCCCCGGCCGGTGATCGCCGACCGGGTGCAGGGTGCGGAGAGCACCCGGACCGGCCAAGCTGACCGGACGAGGATCTCACGCTCCGGGCTGCCGCCGTGCGGTGGTGCGGTGCCCGGCCGGCACCTGCCAGGCTCCGGGGCGCGTGGTGGCGACGAGTCGTGGCGATGACGCCGGCAGCAGGCCGGGGACGGGGGACGGGGTGGCCCAGACGGCGGTGGAGAGCGTGCTGGTCGCCGGCCGGGGGCCGGCGGCGTGCGCGGTGATCGCGGCCTGCACGCGGCTGGGGGTCAAGGCGGTCGCGGTCTGCTCCGAGGTCGAGCAGGACGCCCGGCACGTCCGGATGGCCGACGAGTCGGTGCTCCTCGGGCCCGCGCCCGCGGCCGACTCCTACCTCGACGTGCGGCGCATCGTCGAGGCCGCCCGCCGGACCCGGGTGCGCGCCGTGCTGCCGGTCCCGCCCGCGCTGGCCGGCAACGCCCGGCTCGCCGCCGCGGTGGCCGAGGCGGGGCTCACCTGGATCGGCCCGCACGCGGAGGTGCTCGAGCGGCTGGGGGGCGACGGGGTCGAGCCGGCCAGCGAGCGCGGCTTCCTCGCCTGGGTGACCGAGGACGCGCTGCGGTACGTCACCCCGGTGGTGCGCGACCGGGCCGGCGGCACCCCGCGGGTCAGCTGGACCCCCGCGGAGGGGCTCGGCCCGCTGCCCGCCGCGGCGCGCCGGCTGCCCGAGCTGGGCTGGCGCGGACTGGTCACCGTGGGCATCGACCCCGACGGGGAGCTGGCCGAGGTGGCCGCCGGCTTCTCCCTGGACATGGCCGTCCTGGAGCGCTCGCACGGCGTGGACGCGGTCGAGCTCTCGCTCCGCAGCGCCGTCGACGGCGCGTCCGTCGACGGCGCGTCCGACGAGGGGGGCGCCGCCGAGGCCCGACCGGCGGTCGCCGTCCAGCTGCGCGCCACCCTCGCGCCGGGGGTCGCCGGCCGGGTCACCGGGCGCCTGCCGGAGCTCCGGCCGGGGAGCGTGCTGGGTGCCGACCGGGAGGTGGTCGCGGTCCGCGGCTACGACCCCGGGGACCGGCTGGACGGCTGGTACGACGCATTGCTGGCGACGGTCAGCTCGGCGGCGCCGGAGGTCACGGGTGCGGCACGGGCGGTCGCCGACGTGCTCACCGGCCTGCCGGACACCGGCGTGCCGCACGACGGCGCCGCGGTCTGCCAGGTGCTGCACCGGATCGCCGGCCCGCTGGTGCCCGACCGCAGCTGACCGACGGGCGTGCTTTCATGGTCGTCCCCGCCGGTCGGTGGGGACGTCGACACGAGGAGGCGCGCCGGTGGCGGTCGAGGAGATCCACGCCGAGATGGTCTCCAGCGTCTGGAAGGTCCTGGTGGCCCCTGGGGCGCAGGTCGCGGCCGGGGACACGCTGGTGATCCTGGAGTCGATGAAGATGGAGATCCCGGTGCTCACCGAGCGGGCCGGCGTGGTCGAGGAGATGCACGTGGTGGAGGGTGAGGTGCTTCAGGAGGGCGACCTCATCGCCACCGTCGTCGCCTAGCCCGATCGGCCCGGCATCGTCCAGACGTACCAGTCCGCGGTGCGCGTGGGATCGCCTGGGACCGGCCGCGTCCCCGTGTGGGTGAACCCCACGCCGCAGGATCCGGTGGCTGGCCTCGTTCGGTGCCTGCACGCTGCTGCCGACCCGCTCCAGACCGCGCTCCTCCACGGCCCAGCGCAGCACCTCGGCCGCCGCCTCGAGCCCGAAGCCCCGGCCCCAGGACAGCCGGCCGTACCGGTAGCCGAGGTCGGTCTCGTCGGCGTCGCCACCGTCGACCGACGCCGGGTACAGGCCGCACGTCCCGAGGACGGCGCCGTCGGAGGTGCGGACGACGAGGAACTCGTCGTCGAGCTGCGCCCGCTCGGCCGCCCGCTGCAGAGCGCCGTCGAGGTCGGCGCGGGTGAAGCCGTCGCGGCCCGCGCCGACGTACCGCCAGACCGCGGGGTCGTCCCACGCCGTGACGAGGGCGTCCTTCTGGGCGTCGGTCACCAGCCGCCACGGCAGCAGCGTCAACCGGGCGGTGGTCCGCGGCCTGGGCACCCGGTCGGTCGTCACAGCTGCCGCGCGTACACCCGCAGGTCGATGCCGGGGACCGGGCTCCAGTCCCGCGAGGGCAGCCGGGTGAAGCCCAGCCGCTCGTAGAGGCGGTGCGCCGTCGTCATCTGCGGCCCGGTGGTGAGCAGCATCCGCCGCTTGCCGGCCGCCCGGGCGCGGTCCAGGCAGGCCTGGACGAGCGCCTCGCCCACTCCCCGGCCGCGCGCCGCGGGGTCGACCACCAGCATCCGGAAGGCCGCCTCGTCCTCGGACTCGGTGACCTGGCCGAAGTCGCCGGTGAGCACCAGGGCCACGCTGCCCACCACCTCGCCGTCGCCGTCCCGGGCGACGAGCAGCTCCGCCCGGTCGGCCCGGCCGGCGACGTCGGCGAGCTGCTGGGCGTACTCGGGCGAGGCCAGCCCTTCCGCGGTGTAGACACCGGCGGTGAGCCGGCCGATCCGGTCGTGCTCGTCGGGGCGGGCGAGGCCGGTGTCGACGGCGGCGCTGCGAGTCACCAGCGCAGGGTAGGTGGCCCGTCCGTCCCGGCCCACGCCTAGGCTCCGGGTCACCATGAGCAGCCTGTCCGAACGACTGACCCGGAGCTCTGCGGCGAGCCCGTCCCAGGTCGACCACGCCCGCCGGCTGGTCGCCGACTGGCAGCTGCTGGCCGACCTCGCGTTCGCCGACCTGACGCTGTGGGTGCCCCTGCAGGACGGCGCGTGGTGGTGCGTGGCCCAGGTCCGTCCGCTGACCGCGCCCACCAGCCAGCCCGACGACCTGATCGGCACCGAGCTCAGCGGCGACGACGCCGCCCAGCTGGTGCAGGCGCACACCGACGGGCGCCCGGTCACCGAGGGGGAGCCGGACTGGTCGGGGACCGCCCCGCGCCGGCGTGAGGTCATCCCCGTCCGGCACGACGGCGTGGTGGTCGCGGTGCTGGCCAAGGACACCAACCTCGCGGTCACCCGGGCGCCGTCCACGCTCGAGCTGACCTACCTCGACATCGCCGCCGACCTGTCGCTGATGGTGGCCGCCGGCACGTTCCCGCCGCGGATGCTCGACGACGCGGAGATGAGCCCCCGGGTCGGCGATGGCCTGGTCCGGCTGGACGCGGCCGGTCGCGCCGTTTACGCCAGCCCCAACGCGCTGTCGGCCTACCGGCGGATGGGGGTCATCGGCGACGTCGTCGGCGCGGACCTCGCCGAGGTGACCCGCGGCGTCTCGGCCGACCGGGTGGCCGGCGAGGCGGTGGCGGCGAGCATCAACGCGGCGGTGGCCGGCCGGTTCCCCGATCCGATGGACGTGGAGAACGACGCGGCGACGATGCTGGTCCGCGCGCTGCCGCTGCAGGCCCCCGGAGCGGAGGAGGGCGCGCTGGTGCTGGTCCGCGACGTCACCGACGTCCGCCGGCGGGACCGCGCGCTGATGACGAAGGACGCCACCATCCGGGAGATCCACCACCGGGTGAAGAACAACCTGCAGACCGTCGCGGCGCTGCTGCGGCTGCAGGCCCGCCGGATGACCGAGCCGGCCGCCCGGGCGGCGCTGCAGGAGTCGGTGCGCCGGGTCGCCTCGATCGCGGTGGTGCACGAGACGCTGGCCGGGAGCCGGGAGGACGTCGTGGACGTCGACGACGTCCTCGACCAGGTCCTGCCGATGCTCGGCGACGTGACCTCGGTGGGGCCGGCGGCGCGGATCAAGCGCGACGGCCGGCTGGGGGAGCTGCCCGCGGCCGCGGCGACGCCGCTGGTCATGGCGGTGACCGAGCTGCTGCACAACGCCGCCGAGCACGCGTTCGAGGACGGCTCGCCCGGCACGATCGTGCTCCACGCCCGCCGGGACGGCGCCGACCTCGAGGTGCGGGTGCACGACGACGGGCGGGGCCTGCCCCTGGACTTCGACCCGGCCGCGAGCACCGGTCTGGGACTGCAGATCGTTCGCACGCTGGTCACCAGCGAGCTGCACGGCACGCTGGAGATGGGGCCGCCTGCCGGCGGTGGGCCGGGCACCGAGGTCGTGCTCAGCCTGCCGGGCGCCGGCCGCCCGCGGCGGTGAGCAGATGCGACAGGGGCCGCCTCGCGGATGCGAAGCGGCCCCTGTCGACCCGGCTGGGGGCTGTGCTCAGGCGGTGCGGACCCTCGTGCGGGCGGTGCGGCGCTTGAGGGCGCGGCGCTCGTCCTCGGACAGGCCGCCCCAGACGCCGGAGTCCTGGCCGGAGCTCAGTGCCCACTCCAGGCACGACTCCACGACCGGGCAACGGCGGCACACAGCCTTGGCCTGCTCGATCTGGACGTGCGCAGGCCCCGTCGTCCCGATCGGGAAGAAGAGCTCCGGGTCCTCGTCCCGGCAGAGCGCGCGGTGGCGCCAGTCCATGGCTGTGTACTCCTCGATCTCGTCTGGGTGCTACCGGTGGGCAGCCGATCGCCGGCCCTGAAGACCGCCCCCGCAGATCAACGCACCGGTGGTCCGGCGCCGTGAACGGCGACCGCCTGCCTTGTTACCGGCAGGTTGCTTGCTTGTGATGGTTTCACGAGACGCCGGGCTGTCAAGCAGACTCCACCCTGTTCACCGGTGCTCGTGAGGAAGCTCACCACGGGTGTGCGGCCCTCGCCACTCGTGCTGTCCGGCCGCCCTCCCGGCCCGCCGCGAGCGGGGGTGAGGTGCTGGAGCGGCCTCGTTCCCGGGGCCCGCCGCGAGCGGAGCGAGTGGTGGGGAGGGACGAGGTCCTTCGTCAGACGACGACGCGCAGCGCGGCGGGCACCGAGCGCACCCGCAACCCGGTCGTGGTGCCGAGGTGGTCGCCGTCCAGCTGCCACCCCTGGGGGCGGGTCGCGGTCAGGGTCAGCTCGGGGAGGTCGTGCCAGCGGTGCACGCCGCGACCCCGGGCGTCGGGCCGCGCAGCCATCACCTGGCGGACGTGGTGCAGCATCCGGACCACGCCGACCCGCCCCATGGCGAAGACGTCCAGGCCGGTGTCGAAGGACGCCTCCGGGCTCGGGTTGACCGGCCGGGAACCCAGGTAGGTCCACGGGCTCACGTTGGACAGCAGTGCCAGGAACAGCCCGTCGACGGGCGGCTCACCCGGCACCGTGAGGGTCAGCGGGGGGCGGCGCCGGTCGCGGCCGACGACGAAGGCGTCGAGACCGGCGCGGACGTACAACGCTCCGCTGGACCGGCGACCACGGGCCCGCTGCGCCTCCACGCGGGAGATCACGTCGGCGTCGAAGCCCATGCCGGCGGCGAACACGAACCAGCGCGGGTCGGTCCACTCCTCCGGGCCGGTGCTCCGGTCCTGGCTCGCCGCGGCGTCCTCGCCCGTCACCCGGGCCGAGGCGGTGCCGAGGGAGACCAGCCGGGTCCGTCCGGCGCGCAGCGAGTCGAGGATCTCCCCGGTGGCCTCGACCGGGTCGCGGGAACGGCCCAGCGCCCGGGCGAAGACGTTGGTCGAGCCGCCCGGGACGACGGCGAGGGTGGGTACCCGGTCGCCCGGACCGGTGCTGAGCAGGCCGTTGACCGCCTCGTTGACCGTCCCGTCGCCGCCCAGGGTGACCACCACGTCGATGCCGTCGGCCGCGGCCTGGGCCGCGAGTTCGCGTCCGTGCCCGCGGTGGGCGGTCTCCACGACCTCCACCTGGAGCTGGCTGGACAGCGCCCGGACCAGGACGTCCCGCACCTTGCGGGTGGTGGTCGTCGCCGCCGGGTTCGCCACCAGCAGCGCACGCATGGGCTCAAGATAGCCAGCCGCGTTCCGGCGTCCTCCGGCAACTCGCCCGGTGGCTCCCGGCGTAGCCTCTGGGCCGTGTCTGGCGAGGAGTCGAACGCCCCCGGCCGTCGGCGCCCCCGAGCCGAGGGGCTGCTCGGCGGCGCCGCGCAGCCGCCGGCGCCGAAGCCCGCGCGCGCCCGCCCCGAGGCGCCCCCCGCGGTCCGCCGGGCCGCACTGGTGGTGGCCGTCGAGGCGGCGGGGCTGACCGCTCTCGCCCTGTTGCTGCTCTTCCTGGCCGTCGCCGGGGAGCCGAGCAGCGTGGCGCGGGCGCTGGCCGAGGTCGTCTACGTGGGGCTGGGCGCCGGGCTGCTGGGGGCTGCCGCCGTCGGGCTGTGGCGGGTGGCCGGGTGGGCGCGGGGGCCGGTGATCGTGCTGCAGCTGCTGCTGGGGGTCATCGGCTACACCGCCGCCTTCCAGGCCGACCAGCCGCTGGTGGGGGTGCCGCTGCTCGCCCTGGTGGCGCTGGAGCTGTACCTGCTGGCCACCCCCGAGGCCCGGCTGGCGTTCCTGGACCGCTGAGGGGGTGGGCCCCGGGACCCCGGACTAGACCAGGTCGATGACCTCGGCGATCGAGGGGAGCACCCGGCCCGGGCGGAACGGGAAGCGGGCCACGTCGGACTCCTTGGTCGACCCGGTGAGCACCAGCACGGTGTCCAGCCCGGCCTCGATGCCGGCCACGACATCGGTGTCCATCCGGTCGCCGACCATCGTGGTCGACTCCGAGTGGGCCTCGATCCGGTTCATCGCACTGCGGAACATCATCGGGTTGGGCTTCCCGACGAAGTACGGCTCCGCGCCGGTCGCCTTGGTGATCATGGCCGCGACCGACCCGGTGGCCGGGAGCGGGCCCTCGGGCGACGGCCCGGTCACGTCCGGGTTGGTCGCGATGAACCGCGCCCCGTCACCGACCAGCCGGATCGCCCGGGTGATCGCCTCGAAGGAGTACGTGCGGGTCTCGCCCAGCACCACGTAGTCCGGGTCGGTGTCGGTCAGCACGTAGCCGGCCTCGTACAGCGCCGTGGTGAGCCCGGCCTCGCCGATCACGTAGGCCGAGCCGCCGGGCAGCTGTGAGGAGAGGAAGTCCGCCGTCGCCAGCGCCGACGTCCAGATGAACTCCTCCGGCACGGTCAGCCCGCTGCGGGCCAGTCGCGCCGACAGGTCGCGCGGGGTGAAGATCGAGTTGTTGGTCAGCACCAGGAAGCGCCGCTCCCGGTCCCGCAGCCGCTGGAGGAACTCCGCGGCACCGGGCAGGGCGTTGCCCTCGTGCACCAGCACGCCGTCCATGTCGGTCAGCCAGCACAGGGACTCGCTGCGCTCGGTCGTCACGCCGTCCTCCTCGTCCGTCGGGGTGGTCACCGGCGGGCGGCGGCGAAGGAGCCGAGCGCCTCGTCGGTCAACCGGTAGACCGTCCACTCGTCCATCGGCACGGCCCCGGCCGCTCTGTAGAACGCGATCGACGGCGCGTTCCAGTCCAGCACCGACCACTCCAGCCGCGCGTACCCGCGCTCTACGCAGACCTCGGCCAGCGTGCGCAGCAGCTCGCGCCCCAGGCCCGTGCCGCGGTGCTCCGGGCGGACGTAGAGGTCCTCCAGGTGGACGCCGTGGGTGCCGCGCCAGGTGGAGAAGGTGAGGAACCACAGCGCGAAGCCGGCCACGGCGCCGTCGGGGGCGAGCGCCACGTGCCCGAACAGCGCCGGGGACTCCCCGAACAGGGCGCCGTGCAGCTGCTCGGCGGTCATCTGCGCCTCGTGCTCGGCCTGCTCGTACGCGGCCAGCTCCCGGATCAGCCCCAGCACGGTCGGGACGTCGTCGGGCTCGATGCGGCGCACGCTCACGACGGCAGCACCCCGGTCACGACAGCGCCTCCTTCACCCGGTCCGGCACGAGCCGTCCCAGCGGCATGACCACCGGCATCACCAGCGGGGACAGCAGGTAGCCGTAGGCCAGCACGCAGCCGGTGACCACCGGCACGGTGGACATCCCGGCGACGACCAGCAGCGCGGCGATGACCACACCGTAGGGCTTGCCGCTCTTCGGGCTCACCAGCGAGCGGAAGGACCGGTAGCGGACGTTGCTGATCATCAGCAGGCCGGGGACGACCAGGACCAGCAGCACCCACAGCCGGTCGCGCCCCTGCATGGCGTCGGCGAAGGCGAACACGCTGGCCAGCACGACGCCGGCCGCCCCGGGACTGGGCAGCCCGGTGAAGTACCGCTTGTCCGCCGTGGGGTCGATCGTGGTGTTGAACCGCGCCAGCCGGATCGCGGCGCACGCCACCCAGAGGAAGCAGGCGAGCCAGCCCAGCGGGTCCCACTGGTCGCGGCCGTCGGAGAAGAGCGCGAAGACGACCAGCGACGGGGCCAGGCCGAAGGAGACCAGGTCGGCCAGCGAGTCGAACTGCAGGCCGAACGGTGACACGGCGCCGACCAGCCGGGCGACCGCGCCGTCGGCGATGTCGAAGACCACCGACAGCCCCACCAGCAGGCAGGCCAGCCGGTACTCCCCGCGGAAGGAGACCAGGATGGCGCCGAAGCCGCACAGCATGTTGGCCAGGGTGAACAGGCTGGGCAGCCAGGCCCGGGCCCGCCGCCGTCCACCGCGCATCGAACCGCGGACGAACTCGACCGTCGTCGTCCGCCTGCCGGACACCGGAGGCATGTCAGGCGGGAGGGGACCAGCGTGCGATGACGGTCTCGCCGCCGCGCACCCGCTGCCCCTCGGTGACGGTGACCGTGCACTCGCGCGGCACGAAGACGTCCATCCGCGACCCGAACTTCATCAGCCCGATCCGTTCTCCGGTGGCCACCTGCTGACCCTCTCGCACCCGGGTGACGATCCGCCGGGCGAGCACCCCGACGATCTGCCGGAACACCACCGTGCGCTCGCCGTCGGCGAGCCACAGCTCGCTGCGCTCGTTCCGGTGCGCGCTCTCCTTGCGGTACGCGGCCAGGAAGCTGCCCGGCCGGTAGCTGACCGACGTCACCCGGCCCCGGTAGGGGGAGCGGTTGACGTGCACGTCGACGACGGAGAGGAAGACGCTGACCTGCTGCCAGTCGCCTTCGGGGGCGACGCCGGGCTGGGGCTCCCCGGCCACCATCACCACGCCGTCGGCGGGGGAGAGGACCTCGTCGTCCGGCGGTGGCACGGTGTCGCACCGCCGCTCCGGGTCGCGGAAGAACACCGCCATGTAACCGGTGAGGGCCAGGAACGGCCACGCCGCCAGCCGGACCGGCCGGGACCCGGTGGCGCGGCCCACGGCGGACAGCGCCGCCGCGGTGACCGACGGAACGGCGAGGAAGGGCCAGCCGGCCCGGTCGATGCGCATCGCGCACCGAGGCTACCGGGCTGGCAGTCAGCGCTCCCGGGGACGGCGTGGCGCGCTGCCCGGAGACGGCACTGCCGGGCACCCGCGGTCGCGGGGCCCGGCAGTGACGGGGGGGCCTTCGTCAGGCAGCGGCCTTGGTCTCCCAGAAGATCTTGTCGATCTCGGCGATGTAGTCGAGCAGCTTCTGGCCCTCGGCGGGGTCCATGCTGCCCTTGCCGCCGGCGGCGCCGGCCTGCTTGGTGGCCTTGTTGAACA
>NZ_JBJHAI010000019.1:0-72833 GCF_054050955.1 Modestobacter sp. SYSU DS0290 | reverse complement strand
CGTGCTCTGCCCACCGGGGGTGGGCAGAGCACGACTGTGCGCGGGGTGGTCGGTCCTGCGTCGGCCGCTGTGACGGCGCCGCTGCGCGGCCCGGCCAGTCTCGACGCGAGGTGTGAAGTCGGTCACCGAATGTCCTGGTGTTCCGGCGTCCGTCTGTCATAGGCTTCGATCGATCGACTTTGTGAAGTAGTTCACAAGCGTTCGCCCGATCCGCCGGGCGAGGAGAGGTCGTCGCCGTGGTCCGCACAGTGAGGTGCACACGCGAGACCGCCCCGGCGCGTGCCCGTCGCACGCGGCAGGGGGGCGGTCGCTGATGTTGTCGACCTACGCGCCGCTCGTCGGCCTGTTCGTCCTCGCCGCGGGCTTCGCGGTCTTCTCGGTCACCGTCGCGCCGTTCGTCGGCCCGCGCCGCTTCAACCGGGCGAAGCTGCAGGCCTACGAGTGCGGCATCGAGCCGGTCGACCAGCCGCTCACCGGGGGCCGCTTCCCGGTGAAGTACTACCTGACCGCGATGTTGTTCATCGTCTTCGACATCGAGATCGTCTTCCTCTACCCGTGGGCGGTCGCCAACGACGCGCTGGGCCTGTGGGGTCTCGGCGCGATGGCCCTGTTCATCGGCACCGTCTTCATCGCCTTCGCCTACGAGTGGCGCCGCGGAGGCCTGGAATGGGACTGACACCGATCCGGAACGGGGGCCGCTGACGTGGGCCTGGAGGAGAAGCTGCCCAGCGGCGTGCTGCTGACCAGCGTCGAGAAGCTGGTCAACTGGACCCGCAAGTCCTCGCTGTGGCCGGCCACCTTCGGGTTGGCCTGCTGCGCGATCGAGATGATGGCGTCGGGCGCCGGCCGCTACGACCTGGCCCGCTTCGGCATGGAGGTCTTCCGCGCCTCCCCGCGCCAGGCCGACCTGATGATCGTCGCCGGCCGGGTGAGCCAGAAGATGGCCCCGGTCCTGCGCCAGATCTACGACCAGATGCCCGAGCCGCGGTACGTGCTGGCGATGGGCGTCTGCGCCAGCTCCGGCGGGATGTTCAACAACTACGCGATCGTGCAGGGCGTCGACCACGTCGTCCCCGTCGACATGTACCTGCCCGGCTGCCCGCCGCGGCCGGAGATGCTCACCGACGCGATCCTCAAGCTGCACCACAAGATCTCCCACCAGCCGCTGGGCGCCAAGCGGGCCCGGGAGCTGGCCGCCGCCCGTGCCGACGGCACCGCCCCCGACCTGCACCTCGAGATGCCCTCCAGCGTGCGGGTCGACAAGGAGCAGCGGCGCGCCTACGAGCAGGCCGCAGCTGCGGGCCGCACCGGCCAGTTCGCCATCGAGCAGCGCGGTGGCAACGCCGTCGCCCTGCCCGGCGCCGAGCCGGGAGCGCGCCGGTGAGCGACGAAGCGGGCTTCGGGGCCGCGACGGCACCGGGCGGGGGATTCCGCAAGGGCGCCTTCGGCGTCACCGGCAGCGGCGACACCTCCGGCTTCGGTGGCCTGGTCCGGGTCGAGCCCGGCGGCGCCGTCGCCCTGCACTCCACCGAGCGCCCCTACGGCGGCTGGTTCGACGAGGTCGCCGACGCGCTCGTCGACGCGGTCGGGCAGGCCACCTACGACGCCGCCGTCCAGCGGGTGCTGGTCGACCGCGGCGAGATCACCTGGTTCCTCCGGCGCGAGCACCTGCTGACCTTCGTCCGCGCCCTGCGGGACGACGAGGCGCTGCGGTTCGAGCTGCTCTCCGGCGTCTCCGGCGTCGACTACCTCGACAGCGGTGGTCCGGAGGTCTCGCCCGGGCGCCCCCGGCTGCACGTCGTCCACCACCTGACCTCGATGACCTACCGCCGCCGGATCCGGCTGGAGGTGGCGGTGACGGCCGAGGACCCGCACGTCCCCTCGGTCACCGGTGTCTACCCGACCGCGGACTGGCACGAGCGGGAGGTCTGGGACATGTTCGGCGTCGTCTTCGACGGCCACCCGGGGCTGACCCGGATCCTCATGCCCGACGACTGGGACGGCCACCCGCAGCGCAAGGACTACCCGCTGGGCGGCGTGCCGGTGGAGTACCACGGCGCGACGATCCCGCCCCCCGACGAGCGGCGGAGCTACCGATGACGACCACCCAGGACCCCTACGCCGGGTCGCGGGAGACCACCGAGGGCCGGGTCTACACGGTCACCGGCGGCGACTGGGACCAGACCTTCGGCACCGACCCGCACGAGGACGAGCGGCTCGTGGTCAACATGGGCCCGCAGCACCCCTCCACGCACGGGGTGCTCCGCCTGGTGCTCGACCTCGAGGGCGAGACGGTCACCAAGGCCCGCGTCGTCATCGGCTACCTGCACACCGGCATCGAGAAGACCACCGAGTACCGCACCTGGGTGCAGGGGACGACGCTGGTCACGCGGATGGACTACCTGTCCCCGCTGTTCAACGAGGCCGGCTACTGCCTCGCCGTGGAGAAGCTGCTCGGCATCGAGGCCCCGCCCCGGGCCCAGACGATCCGCGTGCTGGTCATGGAGCTCAACCGGATCGCCTCCCACCTCGTCGCGCTGGCCACCTTCGGCATGGAGATGGGCGCGCTCACCGGGATGACCAACGGCTTCCGCGAGCGGGAGCTGGTCCTCGACCTGCTCGAGGAGATCACCGGGCTGCGGATGAACCACGCCTACATCCGCCCCGGCGGCCTCGCCCAGGACCTCCCCGAGGGCGTGGAGGGCCGGATCCGCGAGTTCCTGCAGGTCATGCCCGAGCGGGTCGCCGGATTCCACCGCCTGCTCACCGGCCAGCCGATCTGGCAGCGCCGGCTCAAGGACGCCGGCTACCTCGACGTGACCGGCTGCGTCGCCCTCGGCGTCACCGGGCCCGTGCTGCGGGCCGCCGGGCTGCCGTGGGACCTGCGGAAGGTCGAGCCCTACCTGGGCTACGAGACCTACGACTTCGAGGTGGCGACGGCCGACACCTGCGACGCCTGGGGCCGCTACCTGGTGCGGATGAGCGAGGTGAACGAGTCGCTCAAGATCATCGCCCAGGCGCTGGACCGGCTGGAGCCCGGCCCGGTGATGGTCGAGGACAAGAAGATCGCCTGGCCCGCGCAGCTGTCGCTGGGCGCCGACGGGCTCGGCAACTCCCTGGACCACGTCCGGCACATCATGGGCCAGTCGATGGAGGCCCTGATCCACCACTTCAAGCTGGTCACCGAGGGCTTCCGGGTGCCCGCCGGCCAGGTCTACGTGCCGATCGAGAGCCCCCGCGGCGAGCTCGGCTACCACGTGGTCAGCGACGGCGGCACCCGCCCGTTCCGGGTGCACGTCCGCGACCCCAGCTTCGTGAACCTGCAGGCCACAGCGGCGATGAGCGAGGGCGGGATGATCGCCGACGTCATCGCCGCGATCGCCTCGATCGACCCGGTGATGGGGGGTGTGGACCGGTGAGCGCCCTTCCCGGCTCGCAGGAGGGCACCGCGGTCACCGGGCTGGACTCCAGCCCGGTCGAGCCCGCCGCCCCGGACCTGCCGCCGCTGACCGCGCGGACCGAGGCGGAGGCGCGCCAGATCATGGCCCGCTACCCGCAGGCCCGCTCCGCGCTGCTGCCGATGCTGCACCTGGTCCAGTCGGTGCAGGGCTACGTCTCCCCGGAGGGCGTCGGCTTCTGCGCCCGGCTGCTCGGGCTGACCAAGGCCGAGGTCGGTGCGGTCGCGACCTTCTACACGATGTACAAGCGGCACCCGACCGGCCGGCACCTGGTCAGCGTCTGCACCAACACGCTGTGCGCCGTCCTCGGCGGGCAGCGCATCTACGACGCGGTCGCAGCCGACCTCGGCGTCGGCCACGACCAGACCGCCGCCGACGGCTCGGTCACCCTGGAGCACGCCGAGTGCCTGGCCGCCTGCGACTACGCACCGGTGGTCACCGTCGACTACGAGTTCTACGACCAGCAGGACGTCGAGTCGGCCCGGGAGCTGGTCGCCGCGCTGCGCCGCGGGGAGAAGCCGCCGCCGACCCGGGGCGCCCCGCTCACCGACTTCCGCGGCATCTCCCGCCAGCTGGCCGGCCTCAGCCAGCACGCCGACCTCGCCGCCGAGCGGGCCGCCGTCGACGCGCCCTCCACCGGGGCACCCACCCTGGCCGGCGTCCGGCTGGCCGCCGACCGCGGCGAGGCCGCGCCGCCGCTGCGGCACCCCGAGCCCGAGGCCGCCCCCGAGCCGGACGTCGAACCCGCGGCCGGCACCGGGGAGACGGCGAGCGAGCAGGCCGCCGACACCGCCGTCGCCTCCGCCGACACCCCCGCCGAGCGGGCCGGCACCGCGCAGCACCACCCGGACACCCCCGAGCCCGCCGGCCGCCAACCGGCCGAGCGCGGTCGCGAGGGCACCGACACCCCGCCGACCGGCACCGGCGCCGGCCAGCAGAGCTCGATCGAGCGGGAGGCCTGAGATGCCCCTGACCCCCGTCCTCACGGCCCGGTTCGACGCGCCCCGCTCCTGGACGCTGGACACCTACGAACGGCTCGACGGCTACCGCGCGCTGCGGCAGGCGCTGGCGATGGCCCCGGACGACGTCGTCGCGCTGGTCAAGGACTCCGGGCTGCGTGGCCGCGGCGGCGCCGGCTTCCCCACCGGCATGAAGTGGAGCTTCATCCCGCAGCCCAAGCCCGGGGAGGAGCCCACCGGCCCGGCGGCGGCGCCGAAGTACCTGGTGGTCAACGCCGACGAGGGCGAGCCGGGCACCTGCAAGGACGTCCCGCTGATGATGGCCGACCCGCACTCCCTGGTGGAGGGGGTGATCATCACCGCCTACGCGATCCGCTCGCACTTCGCCGTCATCTACGTGCGCGGGGAGGCGGTGCACGCCCACCGCCGGCTGATGGCCGCCGTCCAGGAGGCGTACGCCGCCGGCTACCTCGGCCGGAACGTGCTGGACACCGGGTACGACCTGGAGCTGGTCGTGCACGCGGGTGCCGGGGCCTACATCTGCGGCGAGGAGACCGCGCTGCTGGACTCCCTGGAGGGCTACCGCGGGCAGCCCCGGCTCAAGCCCCCGTTCCCCGCCGTCGCCGGCCTCTACGGCTCCCCGACGGTGATCAACAACGTGGAGACGCTGGCCACCGTGCCGTACGTGGTGCGCGGCGGCGCGGAGTGGTTCAAGCACTTCGGCCCGGAGAAGTCACCCGGGCCGAAGATCTACTCGCTGTCCGGTCGCGTGGTGCGCCCTGGCCAGTACGAGGCCCCGATGGGGACGACGATGCGCGAGCTGCTGGAGATGGCCGGCGGTGTCCGCCCCGGGCACCGGCTGAAGTTCTGGACGCCGGGCGGCTCCTCCACCCCCTACTTCACCCCCGAGCACCTCGACGTCCCGCTGGACTTCGACTCGGTGGCGAAGGCCGGCTCGATGCTCGGCACCACCGCGCTGATGGTCTTCGACGAGACCGACTCCATCGTCGAGGCGACGCTGCGGTTCACCGAGTTCTACGCGCACGAGAGCTGCGGCAAGTGCACCCCGTGCCGGGAGGGCACCTACTGGCTGGTCCAGATCCTGGACCGGCTGGTGCGCGGGGAGGGCCGGGCCGCCGACCTGGACCTGCTCACCGACACCTGCGACAACATCCTGGGCCGCTCGTTCTGCGCCCTCGGCGACGGCGCCACCAGCTGCATCGCCAGCTCGCTGAAGTACTTCAAGGACGACTACGTCGCGCTGCTGCCTGCCGAGGAGCAGGCCCGCCTCGGCCGGTCGCTGCGGCTCGAGCCCGTCGGAGCAGCGTCATGACCCTCACCCCGGCCACCCCCGAGCCCGCGCCGGCGCTGCCACCGGGCGCCCCCGGCCCGCACACCCCACCCGACGCCGTGCACTGCACCATCGACGGCTTCCCGGTCGCGGTGCCCAAGGGCACGCTGATCATCCGGGCCGCCGAGATGATCGGCGTGCAGATCCCGCGGTTCTGCGACCACCCGCTGCTGGACCCGATCGGCGCCTGCCGGCAGTGCCTGGTCGAGGTCGAGGGCCAGCGCAAGCCGGTCGCCTCCTGCACCACGCCGGTGGCCCCGGACATGGTGGTGCAGACCCAGCTGAGCAGCCCGGTCGCCGACAAGGCCCAGCAGGGCACCATGGAGCTGCTGCTGGTCAACCACCCGCTGGACTGCCCGGTCTGCGACAAGGGCGGGGAGTGCCCGCTGCAGAACCAGGCGATGAGCAACGGCCGCGCCGAGTCCCGGTTCGTCGAGACCAAGCGGACCTACCCCAAGCCGCTGCCGATCAGCTCCCAGGTGCTGCTCGACCGGGAACGCTGCGTGCTGTGCGCCCGCTGCACCCGGTTCAGCCAGCAGGTCGCCGGTGACCCGTTCATCGAGCTGTTCGAGCGCGGCGCCCTGGAGCAGGTGGCGATCTACGAGGACGAGCCGTTCGAGTCCTACTTCTCCGGCAACACCACCCAGATCTGCCCGGTCGGCGCGCTCACCAGCGCCACCTACCGGTTCCGCGCCCGCCCCTTCGACCTGCGCAGCGAGCCCAGCGTCTGCGAGCACTGCGCCAGCGGCTGCGCCCAGCGCACCGACTACCGGCGCGGCACGGTCACCCGCCGGCTCGCCGGTGAGGACCCGGCGGTCAACCAGGAGTGGAACTGCGACAAGGGCCGCTACGCGTTCCGCTACGCCAGCAGCAACGAGCGGCTGATGACGCCGCTGGTGCGCCGGGACGGGGAGCTGCAACCGGCGTCCTGGCCGGAGGCGTGGGCCGCCGCGGCCGAGGGGCTCCGGCGGGCCCGGCAGGCCGGCGGGGTGGGCGTGCTGCCCGGCGGCCGGCTCACCGTCGAGGACGCCTACGCGTACGCCACGTTCGCCCGGGTCGCGCTGGGCACCAACGACGTCGACGCCCGCGCCCGCGCCCATTCCGCCGAGGAGCTCGACTTCCTGGCCACGCACGTCGCCGGCACCGGCCCCGGCGCCGGCGCGGTCACCTACGACGACCTGGCCGCGGCGCCCGTGGTGCTGCTGGTCGGCTTCGAGCCGGAGGAGGAGTCGCCGATCGTCTTCCTGAGGCTGCGCCGGGCGGTCCGCACGGCGGGCCTGCGGGTGTTCGACGTCGCCCCCTTCGCCACCCGCGCCGCGGAGAAGCTGCGGGCCACCGTGCTGCCGACGGTCCCCGGCCAGGAGGCCCGGCTGCTGCGCGACCTCACCGCCCACCCCGTGGACGGCGTCCTGGCCGAGGTGGCGGCGGCGCTGTTCCGGCCCGGCGCGGTCGTGCTGGCCGGCGAGCGGCTGGCCGAGGCACCCGGCGCGTTCACCGCGCTGACCGCGCTCGCCGGTGAGACCGGGGCCCGGATCGGCTGGGTGCCGCGCCGGGCGGGGGAGCGCGGCGCGGTCGAGGTGGGCGCGCTGCCCACGCTGCTGCCCGGCGGCCGCACCGTGGCCAGCGCCGCCGACCGGGCCGCCGTGGCCCAGCGCTGGGGCGCCGACGTCCCGGCCACCCCGGGCCGTGACCTCACCGGCATCCTCACCGCCGCACGGGACGGCGCCCTGTCCGGCCTGCTCGTCGGGGGCGTGGACCCCGCCGACCTGCCCGACCCGCTGCTGGCCGAGCAGGCGCTGGCCGCCGCGGGCTTCGTGGTCAGTCTGGAGCTCTTCCCCTCCGCGGTCACCGCGCACGCCGACGTCGTCCTGCCGGTCGCCGCGGCGCCGGAGAAGGCCGGCGCCTACCTGGACTGGGAGGGGCGGGTGCGCCCGTTCGACGCGACGCTGCACGGCACCGGCCAGCTCAGCGACGGCCGGGTGCTGCAGGGGGTGGCCGAGCACCTGGGGCTGGACCTGCGGTTGGGCTCGGTCAGCGAGGTCCGGGCCGAGCTGATGGCCCTGGGTGGCGCCGCGCAGGCGCCGGCCGCGGCGGTGCGGGACGTGGCGCCGGCGCCGCTGCCGGAGCTGGCCGACGACCAGGCCGTGCTCGCGTCCTGGCGGCAGCTGCTCGACGTCGGCACGCTGCAGCGGGACGAGCCGGCGCTGGCCGGCACCGCCCGTCCGCCGGCGGCCCGGCTGGGCGCGGACGCCGCCGGCCGGCTGGGCCTCGCCGACGGCGACCCGCTCACCGTCACCGGACCGGCCGGGGCGGTCACCCTGCCGGTGCGGATCGCCGACCTGCCCGACGGGGTCGTCTGGCTGCCGATGCGCTCGCCGGGCAGCGAGGTGCGCAGCCAGCTCGGGGCGGGCCCCGGCGCCGTCGTCCGGCTGGCCGGGCCGCCCACCCCGGGCGGCTCGACGTCCGTCTCGAGCCTGCGGGGAGCCCAGGCATGACCGTGTTCGCCGCCGCCGACCAGCCGACGCTGGAGGACTTCGGGTCCGACGTCTGGTGGATCGTGCTCATCAAGATCGTCGGCATCTTCGCCGTGCTGGTCCTGATGACGCTGTTCGCCATCGTCTTCGAGCGCAAGGTCGTCGCCCGGATGCAGCAGCGGATCGGCCCCAACCGGGTCGGCCCCCGCGGCTACCTGCAGAGCCTCGCCGACGGGCTGAAGCTGGCGTTCAAGGAGGACATCATGCCGGCGCTGGCCGACAAGCCGGTGTACTTCCTGGCCCCGGTCATCGCCACCATCCCGGCCTTCCTGGCGTTCTCGGTCATCCCGCTGGGCCCGACGGTGAGCATCTTCGGCGAGCGGACGCCGCTGCAGCTCACCGACGCCCCGATCGGCGTGCTCATCGTGCTGGCCTGCTCGGCGATGGGCGTTTACGGCATCGTGCTCGGCGGCTGGGCGTCCGGGTCGACCTACCCGCTGCTCGGCTCGCTGCGCAGCGCCGCCCAGATGGTCAGCTACGAGATCGCGATGGGCCTGTCGATCGTGGCGGTGTTCCTCTACGCGGGCTCGATGTCCACCTCGGAGATCGTCGCCGCCCAGGCCGACGGGATCCCGCTATTCGGCGGCAGCGTCACCGGCCCCGGCTGGTTCGGGCTGCTGCTGCCGGTCTCCTTCGTGATCTACGTGATCGCCGTGGTCGGGGAGACCAACCGGGCACCGTTCGACCTCCCCGAGGCCGAGAGCGAGCTGGTCGGCGGCTTCCACACCGAGTACTCGTCGCTGAAGTTCGCGCTGTTCTTCCTGGCCGAGTACATCAACATCGTCACCGTCTCCGCGCTGGCGGCGACGCTCTTCCTCGGCGGCTGGCGGGCGCCGTGGCCGATCTCGATCTGGGACGGCGCGAACACGGGCTGGTGGCCGGTGCTGTGGTTCCTGGCCAAGGTCGTCGTCGCGCTGTTCGTCTTCGTCTGGCTGCGCGGCACGCTGCCCCGGCTCCGCTACGACCAGTTCATGCGCTTCGGCTGGAAGGTGCTCGTCCCGGTCGGGCTGGTCTGGATCCTCGCCGTCGCCACGCTGCGCGCCGTGGCCCGCGAGGCCGAGCTCGACGTCGGCCAGGTCGCGGTCCTCGCCGGCGTGCCCCTCGCGCTGCTGATCCTGGGCGGGCTGCTCATCGCCTCGCGGCGCAGCAACCGGGACACCCGGGTGGCCGCCCGGGCCGCCGCGGCCGGCGCGCTCAACCCCACCGAACCGCAGGTGCTGCCCCCCACCGGGCAGGACGCGGCTGCCGGCGGCTTCCCGGTGCCCCCCATGGACCTGGTGGTGCCGCCCTCGCCGCGGCTCGGCCGGGAGTCCGTCGGCGCCGGCGCCGTGGTCGGCACCGGCCGGCGCGGCACCGCACCCACCGAGCAGGAGGACGGCGATGTCTGAGCACGGCGCCAGCGGGGGCGAGCTGACCCCGCGCAGCGGGCAGGGCGACCCGACCCCGGCCCGGCGCAGCTGGTTGCCCGGCCCCGCCCAGGGGTTCGGCGTCACCTTCGCCACGATGTTCAAGAAGGTGACGACCGAGCAGTACCCGGAGGTCCCGAAGCAGACCAAGCCGCGCTACCACGGCCGGCACGTGCTCAACCGGCACCCCGACGGCCTGGAGAAGTGCGTGGGCTGCGAGCTGTGCGCCTGGGCCTGCCCGGCCGACGCCATCTACGTCGAGGGCGGGGACAACACCGAGGACGCCCGCTACTCACCCGGCGAGCGGTACGGCCGCGTCTACCAGATCAACTACCTGCGCTGCATCTTCTGCGGGCTCTGCATCGAGGCCTGCCCCACCCGCTCGCTGACCATGAGCAACGACTTCGAGCTGGCCGACGACGACCGGCAGGCGCTGATCTACACCAAGGAGCAGCTGATGGCGCCGCTGCTGCCGGGGATGGAGCAGCCTCCCCACCCGATGCGGCTCGGCTCCGACGAGCAGGACTACTACGTCCGCCAGCCGGAGGCGTCGTCGGCCGCCGAGCCGGTGGTGGGGGAGCGGGCATGAGCGTGCTGGCGGCCGCGGCCGACACCGCCGTCCGGCTGGGCACCGCCGAGACGGTGGTGTTCTGGCTGCTCGCCCCGATCGCGCTGGCCGGGGCGCTGGGCATGGTGCTCTCCCGCAACGCGGTTCACTCCGCGCTCTGGCTGGTCACCACGATGCTGGTACTGGGCGTCTTCTACGTCGTCCAGGAGGCGCCGTTCCTCGGCGCGGTGCAGATCATCGTCTACACCGGCGCGATCATGATCCTGTTCCTCTTCGTGCTCATGCTCGTCGGCCGGGACTCCTCGGACTCGGTGGTCGAGACCCTCCGCGGGCAGCGGGTGGCCGCCCTGGTGCTGGGCGCCGGGTTCGCCGCGCTGGTGGGCGCCGGCATCGCCCGGGCCACCCAGGACCTGCCGGTCACCGGGCTCACCGCGGTGCAGGGCACCGAGGGCGGACCGGCCGCCGGCAACGTCGAGGCGATCGCCGGCGTGCTCTACGGCCGCTACGTGCTGGCGTTCGAGGTCACCGGCGCACTGCTCATCGTGGCCGCGGTGGGGGCGCTGCTGCTCACCCACGCCGAGAAGGAGCCCGGCACCCGGCGCAGCCAGAAGGAGCTCTCCCGCGCCCGGTTCCTCACCGACCGGCCGCAGACGCTGCCCGGCCCCGGCGTGTACGCGCGGGCCAACTCCGTCGCCGCGCCCGGCCGGCTGCCCGACGGGCGCCCGGCGCCGGACACCCTGCTCACCGGGGTCGACCCGCAGCCGGTCGACCCGCTGCCCCCGGCCGGCAGCACCGGGATCGAGCGGGAGGGGCTGCCGCACGCCGGTGGCACCGACGCCGCGCTGGGCACGCTCGGGGAGGACCGGCGATGACGCTCACCAACTACCTCGTGCTCGCGGCGATCCTGTTCACCATCGGCGCGGTCGGGGTGCTCGTGCGGCGCAACGCCATCGTCGTCTTCATGTGCATCGAACTGATGCTCAACTCGGTGAACCTCACCCTGATCACCTTCGCCCGGGCCAACGGCACCGTCGAGGGCCAGGTCATCGCCCTGTTCGTGATGGTCGTCGCCGCCGCCGAGGTGGTCGTCGGGCTGGCCATCATCATGTCGATCTACCGGACCCGCCGTTCGGCGTCGGTCGACGACGCCAACCTCCTGAAGTACTGAGCGGAACGGGGCCGAGGGTGAACGAGGTCGTGCCGGTGTCCCTGCCCGTCGACGGGCTGCTGTCGGTGGCCTGGCTGCTGATCGCGCTGCCGCTGGCCGGCGCCGCGGTGCTGCTGCTCGGCGGCCGGCGCACCGACCGCTGGGGGCACCTGCTGGGCACGGCGACCGTGGCCGTCGCGTTCGCGCTCGCCGTCGCCTGCACCCTCGCGCTCACCGACCGGCCCGGGCACGCCGCCAGCATCGACCTCTACACGTTCATCGAGACCGGGAGCCTCGACGTCACCGCCGGGCTGCTCCTCGACCCGCTGTCGGCGGTCTTCGCGCTGCTGATCACCGGCGTGGGCGCGCTGATCCACGTCTACTCGATCGGCTACATGGCGCACGACCCCGGCCGGCGGCGGTTCTTCGCCTACCTGAACCTCTTCGTCGCCGCGATGCTGCTGCTGGTGCTGGGCAACAGCTACGTCGCCCTCTACGTCGGCTGGGAGGGGGTCGGGCTGGCGTCCTACCTGCTCATCGCCTTCTGGTACACCCGCCCGGCCGCGGCCACCGCGGCGAAGAAGGCGTTCGTGATGAACCGGGTCGGCGACGTCGGCCTGGCGCTGGCGGTCTTCCTGATGTTCGCCCAGCTCGGGACGACGTCCTACGCCGGCGTGCTCGGCTCGGTCGGCGCACTGGCCGGCGGCGTGGTCACCGCCCTGGGGCTCCTCCTGCTGCTGGGCGCGTGCGGCAAGTCCGGCCAGTTCCCGCTGCAGGCCTGGCTGCCCGACGCGATGGAGGGCCCCACCCCGGTGTCCGCGCTCATCCACGCGGCCACCATGGTCACCGCCGGGGTCTACCTGATCGCCCGCAGCGCCCCGATCTACGACGCCACCCCCACCGCCCGCACCGTGGTGCTCGCCGTCGGCGCGGTCACCCTGCTGATCGGGGCGATAGCCGGCTGCGCCCAGGACGACATCAAGAAGGTGCTGGCCTACTCCACGGTCAGCCAGATCGGCTACATGTTCCTCGCCGTCGGCCTCGGCCCCGTCGGCTACGCCGCCGCCATCGCGCACCTGCTCACCCACGGCTTCTTCAAGGCCGGGCTGTTCCTCGGCGCCGGCTCGGTGATGCACGCGATGGGCGACCGCACCGACATGCGCCGCTTCGGCGGGCTGGCCCGGCGGGTGCCGGTCACCTTCGTCACCTTCGGCCTGGGCTACCTGGCGCTGATCGGCTTCCCGTTCCTGTCCGGCTACTGGACCAAGGACGCGATCATCGAGGCCGCCCTCGACCGGGGCGGCTGGTCGGGCTGGCTGCTGGGCGGGGTCGCCGTGCTCGGCGCCGGGCTCACCGCCTTCTACATGACCCGGCTGATGCTGATGACCTTCTTCGGCCGGGCCCGCTGGGAACGCGGGGTGCACCCGCACGAGGCGCCGGCCTCGATGACCGCGCCGATGGTGCTGCTCGCCGTCGGCTCGGTCGCCGCGGGCTTCCTGCTGGTGCAGGTCTTCCCGCTGGCCGAGTGGCTGGCCCCGGTGTTCGGGGAGCCGGCGGAGGCGGCGCACGTCGTCGCCCCGGCCGTGGTCGGGCTGGTGGTCACCGCGGTGATGGCGGTCGGCGTGCTCGCGGCGTGGCTGCTCGTCGGCCGCCGCGAGGTGCCCACCACCGCGCCGGCCCGGGTGTCGCCGGTGGTCACCGCCGCCCGGCGCGCGCTCTACGCCGACACGGTCAACGAGACCCTCCTCATGCGCCCGGGCATCTGGCTGACCCGGGCCCTGGTCTTCCTCGACAACCGCGGGGTCGACGGCCTGGTCAACGGCACCGCCGCCGCGCTCGGCGGCTCGTCGTCGCGGCTGGGCCGGGTGCAGACCGGTTTCGTGCGCAGCTACGCGCTGGGGGTGCTCGGCGGTGCGGTCGTGGTCGCCGGAGCACTGGTGGCGGTGACGACGGCGTGAGCGGCGGACCGGGCCTGGAGGGCGACCGATGACCGAGTTCCCGTACCTGCTGGCGATGATCGCCGTGCCCGCGCTGGGGGCGGCCGTCGTCGCCGCGCTGCCCACCGCCCGCGCCGGCCTCGCCCGGCTGCTGGCGCTGGGCACCAGCCTGGTGGTGCTGGCGCTCGCGGTGCTGGCCACCGTCGCCTTCGACACCGCCGGTCCCCGGTTCCAGCTGACCACCTCGGTCGCCTGGATCCCCGACTTCGGCGTCGACTTCGCCCTCGGCGTCGACGGGATCGCGCTGGCGATGCTGCTGCTGACCGGCGTGCTGGTCCCGGTCGTCGTCCTCGCCTCCTGGCGGGACGTCGCCCCCGGACGGCGGTCGATGCGCACCTTCTGGGCCTGGCTGCTGGTGCTCGAGGCCACGCTGGTCGGCGTCTTCGCCGCCACCGACGTCTTCCTCTTCTACGTCTTCTTCGAGGCGATGCTCATCCCGATGTACTTCCTGATCGGGGGCTTCGGCGGACCGAACCGGCAGTACGCCGCGGTGAAGTTCTTCCTCTACAGCCTGCTCGGTGGGCTGGTCATGCTCGCCGCCGTCATCGGCCTGTACGTGGTGAGCAACTCCCAGCTCGGCGAGGGCACCTTCGCCTTCGACGCGCTGCGCCAGCTGGAGATCGACCCGGGCGTGCAGAAGCTGCTGTTCGCCGGGTTCTTCGTCGCCTTCGCCATCAAGGCGCCGCTGGTGCCCTTCCACACCTGGCTGCCCGACTCCGGCGCCGAGGCGCCGATCGGCGGGGCGGTGCTGCTGGTGGGCGTGCTGGACAAGGTCGGCACCTTCGGGTTCCTGCGCTACTGCCTGCCGCTGTTCCCCGACGCCTCCCGCGACCTGGCGCCGGTGGTGCTGGTGCTCGCCGTCGTCGGCATCCTCTACGCGGCGCTGGTGGCGATGGGGCAGAGCGACCTGAAGCGACTGGTGTCCTACACCTCGATCGCCCACTTCGGCTTCATCGCGCTGGGCATCTTCGCCTTCACCACCGAGGCGGTCACCGGCGCGGTGCTCTACATGGTCAACCACGGGATCGCGACCGGGCTGCTCTTCCTGGTGGTCGGCATGCTGATCAGCCGCGGCGGCTCGCGTCGCATCGCCGACTACGGCGGCGTCGCGGGGAAGGCACCGATGCTGGCCGGGGCCTTCCTGATCGCCGGCCTGGCGTCGCTGGCGCTGCCGGGCACCAACAGCTTCGTCAGCGAGTTCCTGGTGCTCATCGGCTCGTTCCCGGTACGACCGGTCTTCACGATCCTGGCCACCGTCGGCATCGTCCTCGCCGCGCTCTACGTGCTGCTGGTCTACCAACGCACCATGCACGGCCCGCCGCGGGGCGTGCTGCTGGTGGAGGACCCCGACGGCGGCACGGCCGTCCCGCCGGTGCCCGACGGCGGCGGCGGAGCCACCGCGGTGCTCACCGCCCCGGAGCGCACGCGCACCATGCGGGTGGCCGACCTGAGCCGGCGGGAGCTGGCCGTCGTCGCCCCGCTGGTGGCGCTGGTCCTGGTGCTCGGGTTCGCCCCACAGCCGTTGATCGACCTGGTGGAGCCCGCGGTCCAGGCGACCGTGGCCGACGTCGGTGGCGACCCGGACGGCGTCGTGCCGGCCGTCGAGGGGGAGTGATGGGCGGGATCGCGGCACCGGACCTGTCGTTCGCGGCGCTCGCGCCGCTGCTGCTCACCTTCGGGGCGGCCTGCCTCGGTGTGCTGGTGGAGGCGTTCGTGCCCCGCCGGGTGCGGCAGCCGGTGCAGGTCGTGCTAGCGCTGGCCGGCACGGTCGGCGCCCTCGTCGCCGTCCTGCTGCTGGCCGGCACCCGGGAGGTCACCGCCGCCGGGGCGCTCGCCGTCGACGGCATGGCGCTGTTCCTGCAGGGCACCATCGCCGTCCTGGGCGCGCTGTCGGTGCTGCTGTTCGCCGAGCGGTCGCTGGACCCGGCCCGTTCGGCGTTCGTCGCCGCTGCCGCGGTCCCCGCCGGCAGCGTGCGTGACCGGCAGCTGGCCACCGACGAGCGGGTGCAGACCGAGGTCTACCCGCTGGCCTCCTTCGCCGTCGGCGGGATGATGCTGTTCACCGCCGCCAACGACCTGCTGCTGCTGTTCGTGGCGCTGGAGGTGCTCAGCCTGCCGCTGTACCTGATGGCCGGGCTGGCCCGTCGCCGGCGGCTGCTGTCCCAGGAGGCGGCGGTGAAGTACTTCCTGCTCGGTGCCTTCTCCTCCGCGTTCTTCCTCTACGGGCTGGCGCTGGTCTACGGCGCCACCGGCACGGTCCGGCTCGCCGGGATCCGGGACGCCGTCGCCGGTGAGGGCGCCGGCACCCTGCTCGTGCTCGGCCTCGGGCTGCTGGTCGTCGGGCTGATGTTCAAGGCCAGCGTCGCGCCGTTCCACACCTGGACGCCGGACGTCTACCAGGGCGCTCCCACCGCGGTGACCGCCTTCATGGCCGCGGCCACCAAGGTCGCCGCGTTCGGCGCGGTGCTGCGGGTGCTCTACGTCGCGTTCGGCACCGAGGTGTGGGCATGGCGGCCGCTGGTCTACGGCCTGGCGATCGCCTCGATGGTGGTCGGCGCGGTGCTCGGGCTCACCCAGACCGACCTCAAGCGGATGCTCGCCTACTCCTCGGTGGCGCACGCCGGCTTCCTGCTGACCGGCGTCATCGGCCTGGGGGCGGGGGAGGGCTCGGGCCTGGCCGCGACGATGTTCTACCTGCTCACCTACGGGCTGATGACCCTCGGCGCGTTCGCGCTGCTCACCCTGGTCCGGGACGGCGACGGCGAGGCCACCCACCTCGCGCAGTGGGCGGGCCTGGCGCAGCGCTCCCCGGTGGTGGCCGCGCTGATGACCTTCTTCCTCCTGGCCCTCGCCGGCATCCCGCTCACCAGCGGGTTCACCGGGAAGTTCGCCGTCTTCCGGGCCGCCATCGGCGACGGCGCCTGGCCGCTGGCCCTGGTGGCGCTGCTCACCAGCGCGGTGGCGGCGTTCTTCTACCTGCGGGTCGTGGTGCTCATGTACTTCTCCGAGCCGGCGCCGGACGGGCCGACCGTGGGCGTGCCGGGGCTGCCGACCAGCGTCGTCCTCGGCCTCACCGCGGCCGCCACCCTGGTGCTCGGCGTCCTCCCCGGCGCGGTCCTGGACCTGGCCGGCTCCGCCGCCGTGCTGGTCGGCTGACCGGGCGCCCGGGGCCGGGTGCGCCGCCCGGTGCGCCGCGCCCGCCCGGCGGCAGCTATCTTCGGCTGTTGATGACCGGAGCCGGCACCACCAGCCCGTGGGGCGGGGGGCACGACACCCAGCGGGAGACCGCCTGGCACCGGCCCTCCAGCCCCGCCTCGACGATCGGCCCCTGGCTGCCCGAGGGTGAGCTCGGCGCCGCGCTGGCCGCCGGCCTGGTCCAGGTGGAGGACGCGCTGACCACCGCGGTGGCCAGCGAGAACGCCTTCGTCAACGAGGCAGCGAGCCACCTGATGGCCGCCGGGGGCAAGCGGTTCCGGCCGATGCTCGCGCTGCTGGCCGCCCAGCTCGGCGATCCGGACGCGGCGGGGGTGGTCGAGTCCGCCGTCGTCTGCGAGCTGACCCACCTGGCCACGCTGTACCACGACGACGTGATGGACGAGGCGTCCGTGCGCCGCGGCGCCCCCAGCGCCAACAGCCGCTGGGGCAACAGCGTCGCCATCCTCACCGGCGACTTCCTCTTCGCCCGCGCCTCCGATCTGCTCGCCGACCTCGGCCCGGAGGCCGTCCGGGTGCAGGCCAAGACCTTCGAGCGCCTGGTCACCGGTCAGCTGCGCGAGACCGTCGGCGCCCAGCCGGGGGAGGACCCGGTCGCCCACTACCTGGCGGTGCTGGCCGACAAGACCGGCTCGCTGGTGGCCACCTCCGCGCGGTTCGGCGCCTCCTTCGCCGGAGCCGACGCCGAGCTGGTCGCCGCGCTGACCGCATTCGGCGAGGAGGTCGGCGTCGCCTTCCAGCTGTCGGACGACCTGCTGGACATCGTCAGCACCGACGGCTCCTCGGGGAAGTCGCCCGGCACCGACCTGCGCGAGGGCGTCGCGACCCTGCCGGTGCTGTTCGCCCTCGCCGGTGACGACCCGGCGGAGGCCCGGCTGCGCGAGCTGGTCTCCGGCCCGGTGGTCGACGACGCGGCGCACGCCGAGGCGCTCGACCTGCTGCGCGGCTCGGCCTCGCTGGCCCGCGCCACCGCCGTCACCGAGGAGTACGCCGACCGGGCCCGCGCCCGCCTGGCCGCCGTCCCCGACGGGCCGGTGCGCGAGGCGCTGTCCGCCCTGTGCACCTACGTGGTGACCCGCACCAGCTAGATGTACCCGGCCAGGACGTTGGTGACGGCGGTCGGGCTCGAACGCAGGAGAACCTCCGAGTGGGGTGTGGCTTGTCGAAGGCCCACATCCGCCCGGAGGTCTTCGTGTCCCACGGTGATGCCCGTCTGACCGTCCACGGCCGCAAGTTGATCGTCGACCGGCACCGGGCCGGCTGGCGACAGGCGCGCATCGCCGCAGCGATGGGTGTCTCGCGCACGTGCGTGCGGACCTGGATTGCCCGGCACGCCGCTGAAGGCGAGACCGGCCTGGTCGATCGGTCCAGCCGCCCGCACACCACCCCGACGCGTACCTCAGTCGAGGTCGAGGAGCGCATCATCGAGCTGCGGGACCGGGAGCGCCGGGGGCCGGACTGGATCGGCGCCGAGTTGGGTGTGCCGGCCCGCACGGTGTCCCGGGTGTTGGCCCGGCGTGGGCGGCCTCGGCTGTGCGCGCTGGACCCGATGACCGGGCAGGTGATCCGTTCCTCGAAGACGACCGCGACCCGCTACGAGCGGTCCCGGCCCGGCGAGCTGGTGCACATGGACGTGAAGGAGCTCGGGCGCATCCCCGACGGCGGTGGCTGGCGAGCCCACGGCCGCGCCGCCGGCAGCACCAGCCGTGACCGGGCCACGAGGGTCGGCTACGACTACGTGCACTCGCTGGTCGATGACCACTCCCGGCTGGCCTACTCCGAGGTCTTGGCCGACGAGAAGGGCGCCACCTGCGCCGGGTTTCTCACTAGATGTACTGACCGGAGACGTTGGTCGAGGGCGTGTGATCACAGGATCTGAAGAAGGTCCTGTGAGGGAGGACCTCCGGACGTGGAGTGGAGCTGCTGAAGGCGACCACGTACACGACCCGGAGGTCCTCGTGTCCCACGCTAATGCCGCGCTGACTCCGCGCCACCGACTCAGGCTGGCGCGGTTGATCGTCGACGAAGGCTGGCCGGTCAGCCAAGCCGCAGCGGCGTTCCAGGTGTCCTGGCCGACGGCCAACCGGTGGGCGGTGCGCTACCGGCAGGCCGGCGAGGCAGGGATGGCCGACCGCAGCTCACGGCCGCATCGCAGCCCGCGCCGGACCCCGCAGTCGGTGGTGCGCCAGATCGTGCACCTGCGCTGGGAGCAGCGCCTGGGGCCGGTGGAGATCGCCGCCCGCGTCGGCGTCGCGCCTTCCACCGCCCACCAGGTGCTGCGTCGCTGCCGGCTGCACCGCCTCTCCCACGTCGACCGGGTCACCGGTGAACCGGTCCGCCGCTACGAACACGACCGGCCCGGGGCGCTGCTGCACGTGGATGTGAAGAAGCTGGGCAACATTCCCGGCGGCGGCGGCTGGCGCTACCTCGGTCGCGCCCAGGGCGACAAGAACCGCGCAGCGACACCGGGCAAGGCATGCCCCCGATCAGCCGCCTGGCACCAACCTGATGGCCGGGTCCAGCTAGAGCGCGTCACCCACGTTCGGTGTCGCTCTCGCGAAGAGCCGCAGTCCTCGACTCAGGGGCCGGCGGCGACGGGTGCTCCGTCCCGATCGCGGGCACCCTGGGCAGGTGACCTCCCGCTCCCGTACCGCGCCCGGCCTTCTCGTCATCGTGTTCATCGCCGGCTGCGGTGCGGATCCCGCCGCCGAGTCGGCCGCCCCGACCAGCGCACCCGCGGCGGCGCCCGCCTTGGAGGTCGAGGTGGTGGCCGACGGGCTGGACCACCCCTGGGACGTCGACCAGGCACCCGACGGCACGCTGCTGCTCGACGAGCGTGGCGGCGGCCTGACCGCCGTCCTCCCCGACGGCACCGTGCAGCCGGTGGACGCCGACTTCGACGACCTGTTCGCCGACGGCGAGACCGGCCTGATGGGGCTCACCCTGGACCGGGCGTTCGCCGAGAGCCGCCGCTTCCACACCTGCCAGGGCGTGCAGGAGGGCGGCAGCGCGGAGATCCAGGTGATCGCGTGGACCGTGTCCGCGGACTGGACGTCGGCGACCCGGGTGGCCGACCCGCTGCTCGGCGGCATCCCGGTCAACGAGGCCAGCGGCCGGCACGGCGGGTGCCGGGTCGAGTTCGGCCCCGACGGCGCGCTGTACGTCGGGACGGGGGACAACGCGGTCGGCACCAACCCGCAGGATCTCGCCACGCTGGCCGGCAAGGTCCTGCGGATCGACCCGGACACCGGGGAGGCCCTGCCGGACAACCCCTTCACCGGCGATGCCGCCGCCGCGGACCGGATCCTCACCTACGGGCACCGCAACGTGCAGGGCCTGGCCGTGCGCCCGGACTCCGGGCAGGTGTACTCGGTGGAGCACGGGCCCGACCGCGACGACGAGGTCAACCTGCTGCAGCCCGGTGCCGACTTCGGCTGGGACCCGGTCGGGTCGGGCACGTACGACGAGAGCGTCCCGATGACCGCCGAGGGGGCCGTGCCCGCGGTGTGGTCCTCCGGTGACCCGACCATCGCCCCGTCCGGGGCGACGTTCGTCAGCGGCGAGGAGTGGGGCAGCTACGACGGGGTGCTGATGGTCGGCGTGCAGAAGGACACCGGCGTCCTCGGCCTGCGGCTGGGCCCTGACGGCGAACTGCTGGAGCAGTTCCGCGTGCCCGAGCTGGAGGACACCTACGGCCGGATCCGGACCCCGGCGCAGGGCACGGACGGGGCGCTGTACCTGACCACCGACAACGGCGGCGGCGAGGACCAGTTGCTCCGGGTCACGCCCGGGAGCTGACCGGGATCCGCAGCGGTCCGCGCAGCACCGTGGCGACCCGGGGCACCCCGCGGCCCGCCACCCGCAGCCGGGGCGCGCGCTCGGCGAGCAGCCGGAGCGCGACCTCGGCCTCCAGCCGGGCCAGCGGTGCGCCGAGGCAGTAGTGCGCGCCGCTGGAGAAGGCCAGGTGCGGGCTGGTCTGTGCACGACGGACGTCGAAGCGGTCGGGGTCCCGGTGGGCCGCCGGGTCACGCCCCGCGGCCCCGAGCAGCACCAGCACGCCGTGGTCGCGGCGGATCGGCACGCCGTCGACCTCGGCGTCCTCGTGGGCGACGCGGGCGGTCAGCTGCACCGGCGGGTCGAAGCGCAGCGTCTCCTCGACGGCCGCCGCGGCCAGCGACGGGTCGTCGGTGAGGGCACGCCACTGTCCCGGCTCGGCCAGCAGCGCCCGCACCGCGTTGCCGATCAGGTTCGTGGTCGTCTCGAACCCGGCGACCAGCAGCAGCTGGGCCAGCGCCAGGACCTCGTCGACGGTCGCCCCGCCGTCATCCACGGCGGTGGCCAGGGCGCTCACCACGTCGTCGCCGGGTTCCCGGCGGCGCTGCTCGAGCAGCCCGCCGAACAGCTCCCTCAGGTCGGCGGTGGTGGCGGCCAGCTGCCGAGCGTGGCCCGGTGACCGGACGCCGTCCAGCGCGCTGCCCAGGACCCGGCCCCAGCGGGCGAACCGGTCCCGGTCGACCGCCGGCACGGCCAGCAGGGCGGAGATCACCGTGATGGGGAGCGGGGACGCCAGGTCGCGCACCAGGTCGAACCGGCCCTCCCGCCGGTCGCGGGCCAGGGCCTCGTCCAGCAGCCGGGCGGTGACGTCCTCGGCGACGGCGCGGTACTCCACCAGCCGGTGGGGGGAGAAGGCGGGCTGCGCGAGCCGGCGGAGGCGGGTGTGGTCGGGCGGGTCCTGGGTCAGCAGCGACAGGTCCACCGGCTCGAACACGGCGGCCGCGTTGCTGCCCGCCCCGCCCTCGTCCATCCGGCGCCGCCCGTCCGCGAGCCGGACGCCGAACCGCCGGTCCCGGAGCACGGCCGCGCAGCTGGCGTGGGTGGCCACGGCGGTGATCCCGGTCCGGCTGCGCACCGGCCCGCCGCCCGGCGCGGTCTGCGCCGCACGGAGGTCCCGGTAGACGGGGTAGGGGTCCAGTCGCCACGGCCGGTGCAGCAGCCGGGCCACCCGGTCACCGCCGACCGCCAGGGCGAGCCCGCCGCTGCGGAGCACACCGATCTGCAGGCCGAGCCCGGCGTCCTCCCGCAGCCGGGCGAGGCGCTGGTCCACGGCGTTCACCCCCTGCCCCCGAACTGCTCAGGAGCATCGCACGCCAGTGGCCCAGGACCTCGCAGGTCCTGGGCCACTGGCGTTCAGCATCCGGGTCAGGCGGGGACGGTCCAGCTGTCCCCGCCGGCGAGCAGCGCGTCGAGGTCGGCCGGCTGCTGCGCGGCGGCGTCCTCGAGCTGGTCGGCCATCATCCGCTCGTAGGAGGGCTTGGCCACCGACCGGAAGACGCCCATCGGCGTGTAGCGCAGGTCCTGGCTGGAGAGCCGGGACAGCGCGAACGCGTAGGCCGGGTCCTCGCGGTGGGCGTCGTGCCGGACGATCTGGGAGGCGTCGACCTGGTTGGTCTCGGCGATCCGCAGGCCGCCGAAGTCGTCGCGGACCACGCAGGAGGCGCCGTCCGGGCCGAACACCAGCGGCTCCCCGTGCACCAGCGGGATCGTCCACATCGGGCCCGTGGTCGGGTCCTTGAGCAGCTCGAATGCGCCGTCGTTGAAGATGTTGCAGTTCTGGTAGATCTCCACCAGCGACGTGCCCTGGTGCTCGGCGGCCTGCCGCAGCACCTCGGTCAGCCCCTTGCGGTCGGAGTCCATCGCCCGCCCGACGAAGGTGGCGTCGGCGCCCAGCGCGAGCGACACCGGGTTGAACGGGTGGTCCAGCGAGCCCATCGGCGTGGACTTGGTGACCTTGCCGATCTCGCTGGTGGGCGAGTACTGGCCCTTGGTGAGCCCGTAGATCCGGTTGTTGAACAGCAGGATCGTCATGTTCACGTTGCGGCGCAGCGCGTGGATCAGGTGGTTGCCACCGATGGAGAGCGCGTCGCCGTCGCCGGTGACGACCCAGACCGACAGGTCCGGGCGGGAGGCGGCCAGGCCGGTCGCGATCGCCGGGGCGCGGCCGTGGATCGAGTGCATCCCGTAGGTGTTCATGTAGTACGGGAAGCGCGAGGAGCACCCGATGCCGGACACGATGACCATGTCCTCGCGGGCGATGCCCAGGCTCGGCAGGAAGCTCTGGACGGCGTTGAGGATGACGTAGTCACCGCAGCCGGGGCACCAGCGGACCTCCTGGTCGGTCTTGAGGTCCTTGGCCTTGAGCGCGGTCTGCTTCTCGCCGTTGGTCTCCACCGAGCTGGCGATGGCGTCGGCGATGGGGCCGGGGGCCGGCATCCCCAGGTCGTGCACGTGGGCATCGAGGGCAGTCACGAGATGGCTCCGTTCCCGGCCGCGACGGCGGCCGGAGTGCTGGTGCTGTCGATGACGTCCTGCAGGACCCCGGCGAGCTCGGCGGCCCGGAAGGGCAGCCCGCGCACCTGGGTGTGGCTGACGACGTCGATGAGGTACTTCGCCCGCAGCACCATGGCCAGCTGCCCGAGGTTCATCTCCGGGCAGATCACCCGGTCGTACCGGGCGAGGATCTCGCCGAGGTCGGCCGGGAGCGGGTTGAGGTGGCGCAGGTGGACCTGGGCGATCGACCGGCCCGACGCGCGGATCTGCCGGCAGGCCGCCCCGATCGGCCCGTACGTGGATCCCCAACCGATGACCGCGACCCGCGCATTCCCCTCCGGGTCGTCGACCTCGGTGGCCGGGATCGAGGCGGCGATGCCGTCGATCTTGGCCTGCCGGGTGCGGGTCATGAAGTCGTGGTTGGCCGGGTCGTAGGAGATGTTGCCGGTCTTGTCGGCCTTCTCCAGCCCACCGATCCGGTGCTGCAGCCCGGCGGTGCCCGGTACCGCCCAGGCGCGGGCGAGGGTCTCCGGGTCGCGCAGGTAGGGCAGGAACTCACCCTCCGTGCCGTCCTCGGCGCTGCCGTTGGGCGCGGTGGCGAAGTCAACCGACAGGTCGGGCAGCTCGGAGGCGTCCGGGATCGACCACGGCTCCGCGCCGTTGGCCAGGTAGCCGTCGGAGAGCAGCATCACCGGGGTGCGGTAGGTCAGCGCGATGCGGACCGCCTCGAGCGTGGCGTCGAAGCAGTCGCCGGGGGAGCGCGGGGCGATCACCGGGACCGGCGCCTCGCCGTTGCGGCCGTAGAGGGCCTGCAGCAGGTCCGACTGCTCGGTCTTGGTGGGCAGCCCGGTCGAGGGGCCGCCCCGCTGCACGTCGACGATCAGCAGCGGCAGCTCGGTCATCACCGCCAACCCGATCGTCTCGGCCTTGAGGGCGACGCCCGGCCCGGACGTCGTCGTCACGCCGAGCGCGCCACCGAACGAGGCCCCCAGGGCCGCCCCGATGCCGGCGATCTCGTCCTCGGCCTGGAACGTGCGCACGCCGAAGGACTTGTGCTTGGACACCTCGTGGAGGATGTCGCTGGCCGGGGTGATCGGGTACGCGCCGAGGAACACCGGCAGGCCCGAGCGCTGCCCGGCGGCGATGATCCCGTAGGCCAGCGCCTGGTTGCCGGAGATGTGCCGGTACTTCCCCGGCGCCATCTTGGCCGGCTTCACCTGGTAGGAGACGGCGAACGCCTCGGTGGTGTCGCCGTAGTTGTAGCCGGCGCGGAAGGCCGCGATGTTCGCCGCGGCGATCTGCGGCTTGCGGCGGAACTGGCGCTCCAGGAACCGGACGGTGCCCTCGGTGGGCCGGTGGTACATCCAGCTCAGCAGACCGAGGGTGAACATGTTCTTGCTCCGCTCGGCCTCCTTCTTGCCGAGCCCGGAGTCCTTGAGCGCCTCCAGCGTGAGGCCGGTCAGCGGCACGCTCACCAGCTGCCAGCTCTCCAGCGAGCCGTCCTCGAGCGGGTTGGTGGCGTAGCCCACCTTCGCCAGGTTGCGGGCGGTGAACTCGTCGGAGTCGGCGATGATCAGCCCGCCGCCGGGCAGGTCGGGGAGGTTGGCCTTGAGCGCGGCCGGGTTCATCACGACCAGCACGTCGGGGGCGTCCCCGGGGGTCATGATGTCGTGGTCGGCGAAGTGCAGCTGGAAGGAGCTGACCCCGGGCAGGGTGCCCGTTGGCGCCCGGATCTCGGCGGGGAAGTTCGGCAGCGTCGACAGGTCGTTGCCGAAGGTCGCGGTCTCGCTGGTGAAGCGGCCGCCGGTCAGCTGCATGCCGTCGCCGGAGTCGCCGGCCAGACGGATGACGACACGGTCGAGCTCGACGACGCTCTTCACCAGGCCGCCAGGGGCGGAGCTGGGCACGGTCGGGTCCACGGCGGGGTGCATGCCGGGGGCAACGCCGTCCGCGCCGGGGGTGATTCCGGGAGTGGTGCCAGTCATCTGTGAGGTACCTCCGGCTGGCCAGGTTACGTGCGGGTTGCCGGCACCGGACGGGTCGAGCGCGAACGTGAGGCACCGCACAGAGGGTTGGCTGCCCTCACAACGGCTCCCCAGGTCCCCGGGGAACGGCCGCTGGGCTCCCTCCGTTCTGCAGGTCGTGCAACGGTGGAACAACGGTCTGAAGACGGCGGTGCTGCTCGGCCTCATGGCCGGCGCGATCCTGCTGGTCGGCAGTTTCTTCGGCCGGGGTGGGCTGCTGATCGCCCTGGTGGCCGCCCTCGGGGTCAACGGGTACGCCTACTTCAACTCCGACAAGCTCGCCCTGCGGGCGATGCGTGCGTTCCCGGTGACCGAGACGCAGGCGCCTCAGCTGTACGCCATCGTGCGGGAGCTGGCCACCTCGGCGCGGCAGCCGATGCCCCGGCTCTACGTCAGCCCCACCGACCAGCCCAACGCGTTCGCCACCGGGCGCAACCCGCGCAACGCCGCGGTCTGCTGCACCCAGGGGATCCTGGAGCTGCTGGACCGGCGCGAGCTGCGCGGGGTGCTCGCCCACGAGCTGTCGCACGTCTACAACCGCGACATCCTGATCAGCTCGGTGGCCGGCGCGATGGCCACCGTGATCACCTACCTGGCGCACATGGCGATGTTCGCCTCGCTGTTCGGTGGTCGCTCCGACGACCGCGAGGGCGGTGGCGCGCTGGGTGGGCTGCTGCTGGTGTTCCTCGGCCCCATCGCCGCCGGCCTGGTGCAGATGGCGGTCAGCCGGAGCCGGGAGTACCAGGCCGACGCCTCCGGGTCCCAGCTCTCCCAGGACCCGCTGGCGCTGGCCAGTGCGCTGCGCAAACTCGAGCAGGGGGTGGCCGTGCGCCCGCTGCCCCAGGACGACCGGCTGGTCACCCAGAGCCACCTGATGATCGCCAACCCGTTCCGCGGGTCGGGGATGGCGTCGATGTTCGCCACGCACCCGCCGATGCCGGAGCGGATCGCCCGGCTGGAGGAGCTGGCGCGCCACCTCGGCCAGCGGTGAGCGCGGGCCCCCGTCGCGGGACGGGGGCCCGCTCGCTCACCGGTAGTTGTCGAACTGCAGGGCGACGTCGAGGTCCTTGCCCTTCAGCAGCTGCTGGACCGCCTGGAGGTCGTCGCGCTTCTTGCCGCTGACGCGCAGCTGGTCGCCCTGGATCTGCGCCTGCACGCCCTTGGGGCCCTCGTCGCGGATGATCTTGGCGATCTGCTTGGCCTTGTCCGAGGCGATGCCCTGCTGGATCGTCGCGGAGATCTTGTAGCTCTTGCCCGAGGCCTGCGGCTCCCCGGCATCGATCGCCTTCATCGAGATCCCGCGCTTGACCAGCTTCTCCTTGAAGACCTCCAGCGCCGCCGCCACCCGCTCCTCGGTGTCGGCCGTCAGCGTGACGCCTTCCTCCCCGGCCCAGGCGATCGAGGCGTTCACGCCCCGGAAGTCGAAGCGCTGGGAGAGCTCCTTGCCGGCCTGGTTCAGGGCGTTGTCGACCTCCTGCCGGTCGACCTTGCTCACCACGTCGAAGGACGCATCGGCCATCTCGGTACCTCCTCTGCCCCGGGCGACCCACCCACCGGTGCCCCGGCGGGTGGCCGACCCTCGTCTTGTACTCTCTTCCCCGTACCACCACGGCGGGTTGCCCGAGTGGCCAATGGGAGCGGACTGTAAATCCGTCGGCTTAGCCTACGAAGGTTCGAATCCTTCACCCGCCACGCCTGGTACGAACGGCCCCCGACCACCGGTCGGGGGCCGTTCTGTCTCTCCGGGTCAGGGCGCCGTCGGGGCCCGGGCGCTGGCCACCGCGGTGCGTTCCAGCGGTTCCCCGGCGAGGAACAGCCAGCCGAAGGCGATCTCCACGGCCCGGGTGCAGCGCACCGTCACCTCGACGCCGTCGGTGGTCGCCGACCACGCGTCCAGCCGCGCCCCGGCGTCGGTGAGCTGGTCGGCGACGGCGGCTTCGGCCCCGGCCCGGGTGAGGGGCAGCTCGGTGCCGACGCCCTGCCGGTAGACGACCGCCTCGTCGGTCTGGTTCGCCGCCGCGAGAGCGGCCCCGTCGCACACCGACTGGACCTCCTGCTGTTCCAGGAAGGCATCGGAGGCGGCGACGGCGCCCAGCACCATCAAGGCGGCGACCAGCCAGCAGACCAGCACGAAGGGCAGCGTCGACCCGGCCTCGGGGTCGGGCCGGACCGGGTCGGCGCCGGCCGGGTGGGCACGCACGCGGGCAGCGTAGGTCCCGGGCGGCCCCGCGGGGCACCGTTGTCCACCGATTGTGGACGACTCCTGTGGACAGTGTGGACGACGGCTCCTCCGGCCCCGGGTGGTCCGGTCGGGCCTGTGGACGACGCCCGGGCGGGTGTCCGCGGGCGCCGCAGACTGCCCGCATGGCGATCGAGGTGGTCCCCGGCCGGCTGTACGAGCTGGCGCGGGTGCTGGAGGCGGCGGCGGGGCAGGTCGCCCGCTCCCGGCAGGCGGTTCCCCACGGCGGCGTCGGTGGCCCGCTGGACCCGGCGGTGACCGCGTGCACCGAGACCGTCCGCTCGGCCGCCGGCTGCCTGGCGGCCGAGCTCACCTGGCTCGGCGGTGCCGTGGCAGCCGCGGCGGACTCCTGGCTGGGGCTGGACGGGTCGGTGCTCCCGGTGCGCGGTGAGGGCACCCCCCGGTGACCGCCCTGCCGACGCCGGTCAGGCTCCCCGACCCGCCGGGATCGGTCGCAGCGCTCGGTGCGGTCCTCGACGAGCTCCGGTCGGCCGCCTTCACCGCCGGGCTGGCCGGCCACCTCCTGGGCCCCGCCACGGTGCTCACCGGCTGGCAGGGGGCCGACGCGCGGGTCGCCGCGGGGGAGGTGGCGGCCGCCCTCGCCGTCGCCGGCGAGCTGCACCGCTGCCTGACCGTCGTCCTGGACCGGCTGACCGAGCACCGCGACCTGTGGCTGGGCGTGCTGGCGCGGCTGCGGGGGCTGCGGGAGGACCAGCGCGCCGACTTCGCGGAGGCCCGTGCGCGGTTCGGCGCGCTGCTCGCCGCCGTGCACAGCGGCGACGCCTCGGCCGAGGGGCAGGCCGAGGTGCTGGTGGCCCGCCTCGCCGCCGCGGACGACGCCCGCGCGGCCGAGCACGAGGCGCTCCTCGCCGACCTGGTGCGCGACGCCGCGGGCGCGGCCGCGGTGCTGGCCGCCGCGGCCCGCGGCCTGACCGGCGGTGCCCGCCTGGCGTCGGGCGCCGCCGTCACCGTGCACCTGGCCGGTCTGCTGCCCGGATGGGGACGGGGGGCGCTGGCCACGATGGGGGTCACCGCGGCGGCCGAGCTCACCGCCCCGAGCGGCGTCACCGACGTGCGCGAGGCCGCCGTCCGCTGGGCCGACGTCGTCGCGGAACCGGTGGTCGCCGAGGCGTTCGTCACCGCCCTCGGCGCGGAGGGGCTCACCTTCCTGCTCGCCCTGCTGCACCAGTTGGCGGGGACGGGCGAGGAGGTCCCGCTGGCCGGGCTGCTGGCCACCGCGCTCACCGTGGCCGGGGTCGGCGAGCGGCCGGCCCCCCGGGTGCGCGAGGTGCTCGCTGCGACGGCGCTCCCGGTGCACGACCCCGATCCGCAGCACGATGCGATCGCGGTCGGGATGGGTGCCGTGCTCGCGGCACCCGGCGCCGGCCCGGGCCTGGCCGCCGCGTGGGGTCAGCGGATGCTCGAGCGGGAAGCGGCGCAGGGGCACCGCGCCGTCGACCGGGTCACCGGGGGACGGCCGGACCCGGTGGTCGCGGCGATCACCGCCGTCGTGCGGGGTGGCGAGCCGGCGGCGGCGGGCAGGCTGCTGGGGACGCCCCGGGCCTGGGACGCCGTGCTGGGCCGGAACTGGCTCGACGACGGCCGCGCCCTGACGGCGCTGATCGAGCTGGCCGCGGACTCGGCCGATGCCGAGCAGGTCGCCCGCGGTGCACTCGGCGTGCTGGGCCAGGGACTCGACCCGGCGGGCGGGCAACCCGGGGGCCCGGACGCCGGGGAGCCGGTGGACCTGGCGACGATGGCGCAGCTGTCGGATGCGATCGGCCTGCTGCTGGCCGGGCAGCCGGAGCTGCTGGGGCGCGAGCTCGCCGCCGCGGGCACGGGGGAGGACCTGTCGCCGGCGCGGGAGACCCGGCTGCGCGGGCTCGGCCTGCTGCTCACCGAGTCGGCGGCCGAGCAGCGGGTCACCAGCAGCATGGTCGGCGGGCTGGCCCTGGGCGGTGAGCACCGGGCCGAGACGGCCGGCGCGCTGGTGGCCGTCCAGGAGTTCGGCCACCGGGCCCGGTACGCGCTGCGCTTCGCCGAGGTGCTGGTCGAGACCCGCGCCTGGGAGGGCACCTACGACCTGCTCACCGCGCCGGTGCAGCTGGTCCGCTCCGCGCGGGTCGCCCCCGCGCTGGGCGTGCTCGTCGACGCCGGGGCGGTGCTGCTGCACGCGGACGGCCGGATCCGGATCGAGCCCGACGACGGTCCGGTCCGCACCGCGGAGGACGCGGGACGACTCGCGGCGGCAGTCGTCGCCGGGGCGGCCGGGGTGCGTCCGTCCGGGGTCGGCACGCCGGCCGGGCGCGCTGCCGTCGACGCCGGGGCAGCGGCGTTCACCCGCACGTCGGGGGTGCTGACGCTGCCCACGTTGCCGGCCCGGTACACCGGGAGCGCGGTCGGCGCGGTCGTGTCCGACGTGGTCGAGGGGCTTGCCTCCAACGCGCTCGAGCAGCCACCGGGCCGCAACCGCCGGCCGGTGGCGCCGGACGGTCCGCGATGAGCTGGTCACCCGAGATGACGACGCTCCGCGATCCCCGTGACACAGCGTGACGACACTACGAAAACTTCCGACACCGCCGGGGGATGCACTTGCCCGAACGAGTGACCTTCTGCAATGTGATCACTGCGGTGTGTTGCCGGAGACGCTCTGCCCCCGCGTGGGCCGCTGCCGCTCAGCGAGATCTGACAGAGCAGACCGTCATGCCCCGAGGAGACACGATGTCCACCGCCACCAGCTCTTCCATCGCCCGCACCGCCACCGCCGACCGCGGCTGGAAGTGGACCCGCGGCTGGAAGTGGACCCGCTGAGCGCGCACACCTGACGTTGGGGCGGCCCTTTCCGGGCCGCCCCAACGGGTGAGCGAGCCCCCTCGGACGCCGAGCGCGCTGTTACCGTCGGCGGACCAGCCTCCTCTAGAGACAGGCTCACGTTGGCCGATCAGCCGGTCCCCGAGCGGCGGGGGCACTCACCCCTGCATCGTCCCGGGACGATCGGCGTCCTCACCCTGGTGGTGGCCGCGGTCGTCGCGGCTCTCGTCCTGCCCGAGGACTGGGCTGCTCCGTCCCCCTGGGCGGTCCTCACCCTGCTGGTCGCCTTCCTGCTGACCGAGTCCGCCCAGCTCGACGTCGAGTTCCGCCGGCAGACCATCTCCTTGTCGCCCACCGAGATCCCCCTGGTGGTCGGCCTGGTCGAGGTGGGCGGCGTCTGGACCGCGGCCTGCCGGGTCGTGGCCGTCCTGGTGGTCATGGCCGTCCGGCACAACTCCCCGGCGAAACTCGCCTTCAACGCCGGCATCGCGGTGCTCGAGCTGTGCGCAGCCCTCGCGGTGCTCGAGGTCCTCCCGCCGCTGCAGCTCACCCAACCGCTCGGCTGGGCGTCGCTGGTGCTCGCGGTGCTGAGCGCCAACCTCGTCGGGATGGCCGGGGTCTGCCTGGCGATCACCCTCACCGAGGGCTTCCCGAGCCGGCCGTTCTGGGCGGCGGCCCTCCCGAACGCGCTGTTCGCGCCGTTGAGCGTCGTCATCGCGATCATCGCCCTGCTGCTGGTCGAGGAGACCCCGTGGGCGTGGGTGCTGATCCTGCCGATGCTGCTGGGTGCCCTGGCGATCTTCCGGCAGTCGGCGCGCGCGGCGCGGGAGCGGCGAACCGTGCAGCGCGTCTACGACTTCGCCCGCCGGGTCGAACTGGTCAGCCCGGACGAGGCCGGTACCCACGAGATCGTGCGCGCGGTCCGCGAGCTCCTGAACGCCGACCGGGTCGCGCTGTGGCTGCCTCCCTACCTCGACGACGGGCCGCAGCTCCTCGTCGACGCGACCGATCCCGACCTCGCCTGGTACGACGGGCCGGGCGACCCGGACGACCTGCTCCGCCGCCGGGCGACCGCGCCGGATGCCGTCGGGGCCGTCCTCGTCTCGAAGGCCCGCGTGGCCGGCGACGAGCTCGCGGCCCTGGACCGCCGCGGCGCCCGGGAGGTGCTCGGCGCGGCCGTGGTCACCGCCGCCGGCGAGCCGGGTTACCTGGAGGTCTGCGACCGGCGCAGTGACACGGTCACGTTCGCCGCTGCCGACCGGGCGGCGCTGGAGTCGATGCTGACCCACGTCAACGCGGCGATCCGGCAGCAGCAGCTCCTCGGTCAGATCCGGCACGACGCCGACCACGACCGGCTGACCGGGCTGCCCAACCGGCAGCGGCTGGCCGCGGAGATCGACGCGCTGCTGCAGGCCGAGCCTGACAGTGCCCGCGTCGGGCTCGTGCTGGCCGCGCTGGACGGCTACACCAACGTCACCGACACCCTGGGGCACGCCGCCAGCGACGAGCTGCTGATGGTGACCGCGGGGCTGCTGCGCGAGCACGCCCCGCCGCAGGCCGTGCTGGCCCGCATGGAGGGCGGTCAGTTCGCCGTGCTGCTGCCGGGGCTCTCGCTCGCGGCGACCGAGCGGGCCGCCCGCCGGCTGCGGGAGGCCGCCTCCACCCGCGCCCAGGTCGCCGGGCTGGACCTGGAGGTGTCGCTGACCATCGGCGTCGCCGCGGCGCCGGTGCACGGCTCGGACGCGGGAGCGCTCATCCAGCGCGCGGACGTCGCGCTGTTGGCCGCACACGGGTCCAGCGGCGTCGCCACCTACCACCCGGTGCTGGACCAGCAGAGCCTGCGCCGGCTCCAGCTGGGCACCGAGCTGGAGGCGGCGATCGCCGACGGCCAGATCACCGTGGTGTTCCAGCCGATCGTGGAGACGCGTACCTCCGACATCGTCTCGGTCGAGACGCTGGTCCGCTGGGCCCACCCCCGCTACGGCGACGTCCCGCCGGACGACTTCATCGCCCTGGCCGAGCAGATCGGCCGCATCGGGCCACTCACCGACCACGTGCTCGACCGTGCGCTGGACCGCTGTCGGCGCTGGCTGGACCAGGACATCGCCCTGTCGGTGGCGGTGAACCTCTCGGCCCACTGCCTCGCCGAGCCCGACCTGGTCGACCGGGTCCGCCGCGCGCTGCGGCACCACGGGGTCCCCGGGGAGCTGCTCACCCTCGAGCTCACCGAGGGCAGCGTCGTCGACGACACGGTCCGCAACGGCACCGTGCTGGCCGACCTGCACGCGCTGGGGCTCCGGTTGTCGATGGACGACTTCGGCACCGGCTACTCCTCGCTGTCCCAGCTGCGCGCGCTGCCCATCGACGAGCTGAAGATCGACAAGAGCTTCGTGCTGGGCATGTCGACCAGCCAGAACGAGTCCTTCATCGCCCGGTCGATCGTGGAGCTGGCGCACAACCTGGGGCTGCGGGTGGTCGCCGAGGGCGTGGAGGACGAGGTGACCCGGGACCTGCTGGCCCAGATGGGCTGCGACAAGGTGCAGGGCTTCCTGGTCAGCCGGCCGCTGCCGGAGGACCGGCTGGAGGGGTGGCTGCTCGCCCGCAGTGGTGTGCGCACCGCGGCGCCGGGTGGCACCCACCGCCGGTTGTTCGTCCGGACCTGACTGTTACAGTCCTCCCTGCGCACGGAACGAGGCGGGAACGCCGGCCGCACCGACCCCCTGTCGAGGGGTGAGGGAACGCCGGGTAGAGTGTCTCCTCGACCCGAGCACGCCCCTTTAGCTCAGTCGGCAGAGCGTCTCCATGGTAAGGAGAAGGTCTACGGTTCGATTCCGTAAAGGGGCTCGTAAGATCCAGTACTGACCACCGGTCCAGTCGCGAGACCGGGCCGCGCGGTCGCCCGGCGGTGTAGCTCAGCCTGGTAGAGCAAGCGGCTCATAATCGCTGTGTCACCGGTTCAAGTCCGGTCACCGCTACTCCGGACGGACCCCGCTCGCGGGGTCCGTCGTCGTGTCCGGCACCTGCTGGGCGCGGGCACCACCCACCCGACCAGCACAAGGCGAGGAAGCACTCATGGCTGCCACTGACGTTCGTCCGAAGATCACCCTGGCGTGCCAGGAGTGCAAGAACCGCAACTACATCACCCGCAAGAACCGGCGGAACGACCCCGACCGGATCGAGCTGAAGAAGTACTGCCCGACCGATCGCAAGCACACGCTGCACCGCGAGACCCGCTGACCCCAGCGGACGTCGAGGCGAGAGGGCGGGAGCATGGCGCTGGACGCAGGACTGGTCGGGCGCAGCTACCCGCCCTCTGCCGTCTACGAGGTCGGGCGGGAGAAGATCGCCGAGTTCGCCACCGCGCTCGGTGACCCCGACCCGGTCTACCGCGACCCGGCCGCGGCGCAGGCGCTCGGGCACGCCGACGTCATCGCGCCGCCCACCTTCGCGATCGTGCTGAGCCTGGGCGCCGGCAACGTCGTCGTCGACGACCCCGAGGTGGGGATCGACTACAGCCGGGTCGTCCACGGCGAGCAGCGCTTCACCCACCACCGCCCCGTCCGGGCCGGCGACCGGCTGGTCGCCACCGCCACCATCGACGCGATCCGGTCGGTGGCCGGCAACGACATGCTCACCACCCGGGTCGACCTGGCCACCGAGGACGGCGAGCCGGTCTGCACCACCCGCTCGATGCTCGTCGCCCGGGGCACCGCATGACCCGGCTGCGCGCCGACGACGTCGCCGTCGGCACCGAGCTCCCCGAGCAGACCTCGCGGGTCACCCGCGCGGACCTGGTCCGCTACGCCGGCGCCTCGGGTGACTTCAACGTCATCCACTGGAGCGACCGGGTGGCCGGCGAGGTCGGCCTGCCCGGCGTCATCGCGCACGGCATGCTCACCGCCGGGCTGGCTGCCCGGGCGGTCACCGCGTGGGCCGGTGACCCGGGTGCGGTCGTCGACTACCACGTGCGGTTCAGCCGCCCGGTCGTCGTCCCCGACGACGACGCGGGGGCCGAGGTCACCGTGCGCGGCCGGGTCGCCGCGCTGCTGGACGACCGCCGGGTCCGCGTCGACCTCACCGTCACCAGTGGGGGCGAGAAGGTGCTGTCCCTGGCGCGCGCCGTCGTCGCGCTGGCCTGACGGCCGGGTTCGCGGGCGCCACCGTGCGCAGGAGCCCGCTGCTGCCCGCGCTGCTGGTGGCCACGGCGGCCCTGGCCGCATGCGCCGACGACCAGCCCGCACCCACCGCGTCGTCCAGCTCGGCGTCCGCGCCGGTCGCCGCCCGCTCCTGGGACGGGTCCTGCCCGGAGGCTCGCGTCCGGCCCGACCCCGACCGCCCCGTCGTCGACCTGGCGTTCGCCCTCGCCGCGGACCTGCGCACGGTCACCGGCACCGAGGTCGTGCGGTTCACCCCCGACGTCCCCACGGCGGAGCTGGTCTTCCGGCTGGTCCCGAACGCCCCGGGCACCGCGGCGGCGGGCAACCGGCTCGTCGTGGACGCCGCCGCCGGTCCGGACGTCGTGGGCGGCCGGTACGAGCCGGCGGGTGCCGCGGAGCCCGGCGGGATCTACGTGGTGGCTCTCGGCCGGACGCTCACGGCGGGGGAGCGGACCGAGGTCGCCCTGGAGTTCACCCTGACCCTCGGCGGGAGCGGCTTCGACCGGCTCGGCACCGACTCCGGCGTCGCCTGGTGGGCCAGCGGCGCCCCGCTGCTGGCCTGGGAGCCGGGGGTGGGCTGGGCCCGCGACCCGTTCGTCCCGCTGACGGGGGAGACCGCGACCAGCCCGGTCAGCGACACCACGATCTCCGTGGACGCCCCGGCCGAGCTGACCGTGCTGATGACCGGCGACCAGGGGGAGCCCACCCGGCCCCACGACGGCCGCCGCACCTGGACCTCCACCGAACCGGTCGCCCGGGACGTCAGCGTGGCCGTCGGGCGGTTCGTCACGGCCGAGACCGAGGTGGCCGGGGTCCGGGTCACCACCGGCGCACTCCCGGGATCCGGCCACGACCCGGCGCGGCTGGCCCGGACCACCGGAGCCGCGATCGAGGCGCTCGAGAGGCGCTACGGGCCGTTCCCCTACGCCACCCTGACCGTGCCCTGGCTCCCCGACGCCGGTGGTGGCATCGAGTACCCCTCGTCGATCCTGCTGGCCAGTGACGCCGAGGTCGTGCTGGTCCACGAGGTCGCCCACATGTGGTTCTACGGCATGGTCGGGAACTCGCAGTTCCGCGACCCGTGGCTGGACGAGGCCTTCGCCAGCCATGCGGAGTCCGTGGTGTACCCGGGCCGCGGCGCCCGCGCCGAGCGGTTGCTGGAGCTGCCGGGGGACGTCGGTGGCTCCATGGCCGGGTTCCCCGACGACCGCAGCTACGTCACGGCCGTCTACGGCAAGGGGGCGGTTGCGCTCCAGGCCGCGCGGGAGCAGGCGGGTGCGGCGGCGTTCGACGCCGCACTGCGCTGCTACCTCGACGCCCGGGCCTGGACGATCGCCACCCCGGCCGACGTGGCGGCGGCGTTGAGCGGCCTGCCCGCCGCTCTCGCCGTCCTGCGGCGGGCCGGGGCGCTGGAGCCCGCGGACCGCACCGGCTGACCGGGCCGGCCGCCCCGTAGAAGGGGTCCTGCCCGGCCGTGTTGGTCAGTGCTCCCGCCGGTCCCGTACACTCGTTCCCCTGGGGCCAGCATGACCCCGCCACCGGCGTGCCCCGGGACCCTCTGGGGCCCGGACGCGCTGCGGCGCGGACCGGTCCCGGGCGGGTGTTCCTGAGGGTGTCCCAGGTGTCCTGCGCGAGCGATGCTCGTGGAGGGCCGGACGGGTGGCCCGACGGGGCTCCTAGGGGTGTAGCTCAATTGGCAGAGCAGCGGTCTCCAAAACCGCAGGCTGCAGGTTCAAGTCCTGTCACCCCTGCCACCGACCGACGACCGGCGCCGAGCCGGCACAGACCAGTCACCGAGCAGAGCGAGGCGTTGTGAGCGAGAAGGACGGCGAGCCGAACGGCGAGCACCTCGACGACGCCGAGCAGTTCGACCGCGATGCCCCGGGCGTCGACGACGCCGCCGAGCTCGAGGCCGCCGAGGCGGAGATCGCCGACGATGCGGAGAGCGACGAGGACAAGGTCGTCGCCACCCCCACCCGGCGTCAGCGCGGCGCCGGCCGCACGGGCAGCCGCCCGGCCGGCCGGGCGGCCGAGGGCCGCACCGGGGAGGGCACCCGCTCCCGGGCCGCCGCCGAGCGGGCACGCGCCGAGGAGCTGCGGGACAAGCGCAGCATCGGCCGGTTCCTCCGCGAGGTCGTCGCCGAGCTGCGCAAGGTCATCTGGCCCGGCCGCAAGGAACTGATCACCTACACGACCGTCGTGATCATCTTCGTGGCGGTCATGGTCGCGCTCGTCGCCGGCCTGGACATCGTCTTCGCCCAGGGCGTGCTCGCCGTCTTCGGCTGAGCACCCCGCGAGCTGCACCGCCCCCCAGGAGGAAGAGACCACGTGACTGACCCCCGCGAGCCCTTCGAGACCGACAACGCCGTCGAGGGCACCGACCTCGACGATGCACGGTTCGACGTGCGCGGCAGCGCCGACCTCGAGACCGGAGCCGACGAGCCCGGCGCCGCCGAGGGGTCCAGCGACACCACCGACCAGGACACCGCGACCGGCGGCTCCGACGTCGTCCCCGAGGTCGAGTCCGGCGAGCCGGGCACGCTGGCCGGTGACCCGCAGCCCGAGCCGGCGCCCGACCACGACCCGGTGGTCACCGAGGCCCTCGAGACGGCCGAGGAGGCCGACGAGGACCCGCGCGAGACACTGCGCAGCACGCTGCGCAGCCAGTTCGGCGACTGGTACGTCATCCACTCGTACGCCGGCTACGAGAACAAGGTGAAGACCAACCTGGAGTCCCGCATCACGTCGCTGGACATGGAGGACTACATCTTCCAGATCGAGGTGCCCACCGAGGAGGTCACCGAGATCAAGAACGGCAAGCGGACCCAGGTCAACCGCAAGAAGCTGCCCGGCTACCTGCTGGTCCGGATGGACCTCAACGACGAGTCCTGGGGGGCGGTCCGCAACACCCCCGGTGTCACCGGCTTCGTGGGCGCCACGTCCAAGCCCTCGCCGCTGAGCATCGACGAGGTCGTCAACCTGCTGGTGCCCGCCACCCCGGTCAAGACCGCCGTGGTGGCGGCCGAGACCAGCTCGCCCGCCGCCGGCCCGGCGCCCACGGTCGAGTTCGAGGTGGGCGAGTCGGTCACCGTCATGGACGGCCCCTTCGCGACGCTGCCCGCCACCATCAACGAGATCAACGCCGAGCAGCAGAAGCTGCAGGTGCTGGTCTCGATCTTCGGCCGCGAGACGCCGGTCGAGCTGTCGTTCACCCAGGTCTCCAAGATCTGACGAAGGACCCCCTCGCCCCCCGCCCTTCGCACGCTCAGGGTGGGACCCTGCGAGGGGGCCGTTCCAGCCAGTCACCACCGTCACGAAGAAGGAAGTCATGCCCCCCAGGAAGCGGTTGACCGCGGTCATCAAGCTCCAGATCAACGCCGGTGCGGCCACCCCCGCGCCGCCCGTGGGCCCCGCCCTCGGTCAGCACGGCGTGAACATCATGGAGTTCTGCAAGGCGTACAACGCCGCCACGGAGTCGCAGCGCGGCAACGTCATCCCGGTCGAGATCTCGGTCTTCGAGGACCGGTCGTTCACCTTCGTCACCAAGACCCCGCCGGCCGCGCGCATGCTGCTCAAGGCCGCTGGTGTGGAGAAGGGCTCGGGCGAGCCGCACAAGACCAAGGTCGCCACCGTCACCCGCGACCAGGTCCGCGAGATCGCGCAGACCAAGATGGCCGACCTCAACGCCAACGACCTCGACCACGCCGAGAAGATCATCGCCGGCACCGCCCGGTCGATGGGCATCACGGTCCAGTAAGGCACCAACGGCCTCGTTCGAGGCTCATCCCGAGCTTGCGAGGGGTGAGGAGAACGGGGTCCTCAATCTGTGGGAGGGCCTCGCCGGGCCCGCGCACCACGCGACCCCCGATCCGGGGGGAAGGAGCACCACCATGGCGAAGCACGGCAAGAACTACCGCAAGGCCGCCGAGCTGGTCGACGCGGACGGGCTGTACAGCCCGCTGCAGGCCGCCGGCCTGGCCAAGCAGACCTCGACCACCAAGTACGACGCGACCGTCGAGGTCGCGATCCGGCTCGGCGTCGACCCGCGCAAGGCCGACCAGATGGTCCGCGGCACGGTCAACCTGCCGCACGGCACCGGCAAGACCGCCCGGGTCATCGTCTTCGCGACCGGCGACAAGGCCGCCGAGGCCGAGGCCGCCGGTGCCGATGTGGTCGGCTCCGACGACCTCATCGAGCGGATCCAGGGCGGCTTCCTGGACTTCGACGCCGCGATCGCGACCCCGGACCAGATGGCCAAGGTCGGTCGCATCGCCCGCATCCTCGGCCCCCGTGGCCTGATGCCGAACCCGAAGACCGGCACGGTGACCCCCGACGTCACCAAGGCCGTCAACGACATCAAGGGCGGGAAGATCAACTTCCGCGTCGACAAGCAGGCCAACCTGCACCTGGTCATCGGCAAGGCGTCCTTCGACGAGACCAAGCTGGTGGAGAACTACGCTGCCGCCCTCGACGAGGTGCTCCGCGCCAAGCCGTCGGCGGCCAAGGGCCGGTACCTGAAGAAGGTCACCATCTCCACGACCATGGGCCCGGGCATCCCGGTCGACCCGAACCGCACCCGCAACCTGACGGTCGACGAGGCCAGCGCCTGATCGAGGACCTCGTCCAGACGCACGGCGTCGCCCCTCGCGGGGCGGCGCCGTTCGTCGTCTCCGGGCCGGTTGGCGCGGTCGACCGGGCATGGCGTACTCTTGCCGCTGTTCCCCCCATGACCGCTTGGTCGTCGCACGTCCGCGTGCGATCGAAGGTCCGGACCACCGGACGGCCCGCGCAGGTGGACGGTTCGACGAACGCGTCGGAGCCCGGGTCGGTCGACCCGGAGTCCCCGGCCTTCCTCGCCCCGTGCGCCCTGCGCCGGGGCGTTCCTCGTCTCCGGGCCCCGATCGCCTGTGTCCGCGCACCGGCCGGTGGTCGCCCGACAGCGAGAGGAGGCCCATGCCCACGCAGGCCAAGGACGCCGCGATCCAGGAGATCACCGAGCGTTTTCAGGCATCCAGCGCGGCCGTGCTCACCGAGTACCGCGGGCTGACCGTGGCGCAGCTGACCGAGCTGCGTCGTTCCCTCGGTGCGGGCAGCAGCTATGCCGTCGTCAAGAACACCCTGACGAAGCGGGCGGCGGACTCGGTCGGTTTCTCCGACCTGGCCCCGCTGCTGAACGGCCCCACCGCGATCGCCTTCATCGACGGCGACCCGGTCGAGGCCGCCAAGGCCATCCGCGACTTCGCGCGGGCCAACCCGTCGCTCGTCGTCAAGGGTGGCGTGGTCGACGGCCGCACGGTCGACGCCTCCGAGGTCACCCGCCTCGCCGACGTCGAGCCGCGCGAGGTCCTGCTGGCCAAGCTGGCCGGCGCGATGAAGGGCAACCTGACCAAGGCTGCCGGGCTCTTCCAGGCCCCGCTGTCGCAGGTCGCCCGTCTGGCCGAGGCGCTCAAGGAGAAGAAGCCCGCCGAGGGTGCTCCTGCCGCCGACGCAGCTGCTGCTGACACCACCCCCGAGACCACCGACGCTGCCGCGGACACCGCGGCCAGCGACGCCTGACCCACCAAGGAGACACCATGGCCAAGCTTTCCACCGACGAGCTGCTCGACGCCTTCAAGGAGATGACCCTCCTGGAGCTGTCCGACTTCGTGAAGCAGTTCGAGGACACCTTCGAGGTCACCGCCGCTGCTCCGGTCGCCGTCGCGGCCGCCCCGGCCGCCGGTGGTGGCGGTGGCGAGGCCGCCGCCGCCGAGCAGGACGAGTTCGACGTCATCCTCGAGGCTGCCGGCGACAAGAAGATCCAGGTCATCAAGGAGGTGCGCGGCCTGACCTCGCTCGGCCTCAAGGAGGCCAAGGACCTGGTCGACAACGCGCCGAAGCCGATCCTGGAGAAGGTCGCCAAGGACGCCGCGGAGAAGGCCAAGGCCGCCCTCGAGGGCGCCGGCGCCACCGTCACCGTCAAGTGACCCCCTGCCCGGCGACTCCGGTCGCCGGGCCGCACCACCCGACAGGGGCCGTCCTCCGCACGGAGGGCGGCCCCTGCGGCGTCACCCGGCACGTCACCGGCCTGCCGGACCGGGCTCGGGACGCCGCCCGCCCGGCGTGGCTGCTCGTGCCCGGCCGGTGCACTGGCATCATCACTCCCCGGCACCACCCCGCTCGCCGGAGCTCCACGGGCGCCGGCGCCGGGCGCGAACAGCGTCCCCGGCCCGCCTCACGGTGGGCGCCGGACACCCCGTCGAGTGTGTCCCGCGCCGCACCGGCGGCCCGACGTGGACACCGACGCCCAGCAGGGGTAGGGTCTCCTGTTGCGCTGCCCTCTGACTGCCAACCCGCCAACACGGGTCACCAGGGGTGTCCGGAACGGTCTCGGACAACCCCGGGTTGACCGTAACGGTGTGGTCGGCATCCGCGGTCAGCCTCGCCGATACCGACGACGACCCAGGACGAACTGCACCCACCGCCCGCACGTCGTGAGGTCCTTGGAAGGACGCATCTTGGCAGGCTCTCGCCCCACCAGCATCACCCCCGGCACCACCGAGTCCCCCAGCAGCACCCCGGCCGCGGTCGAGCCGCAGGCTGGTCCCCGCACCGGCGGCACCGACCACCAGAAGATCCCCGGCGCGCCGCTCCGCGTCTCGTTCGCCAAGATCCACGAGCCGCTCGAGGTCCCGGACCTGCTCGGCCTGCAGACCGCCTCCTTCGAGTGGCTGGTCGGCAGCCCCGTCTGGCGCGCCACCCTCCCCCCCGAGGAGCAGGCCGACGCCGTCGGCGGTCTGGCCGAGATCCTCGAGGAGATCTCGCCGATCGAGGACTTCAGCGGCTCGATGTCGCTGTCCTTCTCCAACCCGCGCTTCGAGGACGTCAAGGCGTCCCTCGAGGAGTGCAAGGACAAGGACATGACCTACGCGGCGCCGCTGTTCGTCACCGCCGAGTTCATGAACAACACCACTGGCGAGATCAAGAGCCAGACCGTGTTCATGGGTGACTTCCCGATCATGACGAACAAGGGCACCTTCGTCATCAACGGGACCGAGCGCGTCGTCGTCTCCCAGCTGGTCCGCAGCCCGGGCGTCTACTTCGACAAGACCCTGGACAAGACCTCCGACAAGGACGTCTTCAGCGCCAAGGTCATCCCCAGCCGCGGTGCGTGGCTGGAGTTCGACGTCGACAAGCGCGACACCGTCGGCGTCCGCATCGACCGCAAGCGCCGTCAGCCGGTCAGCGTCCTGCTCAAGGCCCTCGGCTGGACCGAGGACCGCATCCGCGAGCACTTCCAGTGGTCGCCCACGATGCTGGCCACCCTGGAGAAGGACCACATCGCCGGGCAGGACGAGGCGCTGCTGGACATCTACCGCAAGCTGCGTCCGGGCGAGCCGCCGACGCGTGAGTCGGCGCAGGCGCTGCTGGAGAACCTGTTCTTCAACCCCAAGCGCTACGACCTGGCGAAGGTCGGCCGGTACAAGGTCAACAAGAAGCTCGGCGTCGAGGCCCCCACCGCGACGACGACGCTGACCGAGGACGACATCGTCGCCACCATCGAGTACGTGGTGCGCCTGCACGCGGGCGAGCCCGACCACGGCGTCGACGACATCGACCACTTCGGCAACCGCCGGCTGCGCACCGTGGGCGAGCTGATCCAGAACCAGATCCGGGTCGGCCTCTCCCGCATGGAGCGCGTCGTCCGCGAGCGGATGACGACCCAGGACGTCGAGGCGATCACGCCGCAGACCCTGATCAACATCCGGCCGGTCGTCGCCTCCATCAAGGAGTTCTTCGGCACCAGCCAGCTGTCGCAGTTCATGGACCAGACCAACCCGCTCGCGGGCCTGACCCACAAGCGCCGCCTGTCGGCGCTGGGCCCGGGTGGTCTGTCCCGTGAGCGCGCCGGCATGGAGGTGCGCGACGTGCACCCCAGCCACTACGGCCGGATGTGCCCGATCGAGACGCCGGAAGGCCCGAACATCGGCCTCATCGGCTCGCTGTCCTCCTTCGGCCGGGTCAACGCCTTCGGCTTCATCGAGACGCCCTACCGCAAGGTGGAGAACGGTCAGGTCACCGACCAGATCGACTACCTGACCGCCGACGAGGAGGACCGTTTCGTCGTCGCCCAGGCCAACTCCCCGCTGGACGCCACCGGCCGCCTGGCCGAGGAGCGGGTCCTGGTCCGCACCAAGGGCGGTGAGGTCGACTACCTCGCCCCCGAGAACGTCGACTACATGGACGTCTCGCCGCGGCAGATGACCTCGGTCGCCACGGCGATGATCCCGTTCCTCGAGCACGACGACGCGAACCGGGCCCTGATGGGCGCGAACATGCAGCGTCAGGCCGTTCCGCTGCTGCGCAGCGAGGCGCCGCTGGTCGGCACCGGCATGGAGCTGCGTGCCGCGGTCGACGCCGGCGACGTCGTGGTGGCCGAGAAGGCCGGTGTGGTCGAGGACTCCACCGCCGACTACGTCACCGTGATGGCCGACGACGGCACCCGGCAGACCTACCGGCTGCTGAAGTTCCGCCGCTCCAACCAGGGCACCTCGATCAACCAGAGCCCGGTGGTCGAGGAGGGCCAGCGGGTCGAGGTCGGTCAGGTCATCGCCGACGGGCCCTGCACCGACGAGGGCGAGATGGCGCTGGGCAAGAACCTGCTCGTCGCCTTCATGCCGTGGGAGGGCCACAACTACGAGGACGCGATCATCCTGTCGCAGCGCCTCGTGCAGGACGACGTCCTGTCCTCGATCCACATCGAGGAGTTCGAGGTCGATGCCCGCGACACCAAGCTCGGTGCCGAGGAGATCACCCGGGACATCCCGAACGTCTCCGAGGAGGTCCTCGCCGACCTCGACGAGCGCGGCATCATCCGCATCGGTGCCGAGGTCGTCCCCGGCGACATCCTCGTCGGCAAGGTCACGCCCAAGGGCGAGACCGAGCTGACCCCCGAGGAGCGGCTGCTGCGGGCGATCTTCGGCGAGAAGGCCCGCGAGGTCCGGGACACCAGCCTCAAGGTCAAGCACGGTGAGTCGGGCAAGGTCATCGGCGTCCGGGTCTTCTCCCGCGAGGACGGCGACGAGCTCCCCGCCGGCGTGAACGAGCTCATCCGGGTCTACGTGGCCCAGATGCGCAAGATCAGCGACGGTGACAAGCTGGCCGGCCGGCACGGCAACAAGGGCGTCATCTCCAAGATCCTCCCGCAGGAGGACATGCCCTTCCTCGAGGACGGCACCCCGGTCGACATCGTGCTCAACCCGCTGGGCGTGCCCGGCCGGATGAACGTCGGCCAGGTGCTGGAGACCCACCTCGGGTGGATCGCCAAGACCGGCTGGGAGGTCGAGGGCACCCCGGAGTGGGCGGCCAGGCTGCCGGCCGCCGCGCGTCAGGCCGCGCCGGGCACCCGCACCGCGACTCCGGTGTTCGACGGCGCCAAGGAGGACGAGATCATCGGCCTGCTCGGCTCGACGATCCCGAACCGCGACGGCAACCGGATGGTCAAGGAGACCGGCAAGGCACGGCTGTTCGACGGCCGTTCCGGCGAGCCGTTCCCCGAGCCCATCTCGGTCGGCTACGTCTACATCCTGAAGCTGCTCCACCTGGTCGACGACAAGATCCACGCCCGCTCGACCGGCCCGTACTCGATGATCACGCAGCAGCCGCTGGGTGGTAAGGCGCAGTTCGGTGGCCAGCGCTTCGGTGAGATGGAGTGCTGGGCGATGCAGGCCTACGGCGCCGCGTACGCGCTGCAGGAGCTGCTCACCATCAAGTCCGACGACATCCTCGGCCGCGTCAAGGTCTACGAGGCCATCGTCAAGGGCGAGAACATCCCGGAGCCGGGCATCCCGGAGTCGTTCAAGGTGCTCCTCAAGGAGCTCCAGTCGCTGTGCCTGAACGTGGAGGTCCTCTCCGGCGACGGCCAGGCGATCGAGCTGCGTGACACCGACGACGAGGTGTTCCGGGCCGCGGAGGAGCTGGGCATCGACCTCTCCCGCCGCGAGCCCTCCAGCGTCGAGGACGTGTGATCGGCGGCCGGCCGGCCCCGGCACCGGGGCCGGCCGGCGCCCTCCTGCGACAACACAAGAAAGTGCAGTAACTAGCCCCTGAAAGGGGTCACTCAGTGCTCGACGTCAACTTCTTCGACGAACTGCGCATCGGCCTGGCCAGCGGCGACGACATCCGTCAGTGGTCGCACGGCGAGGTGAAGAAGCCCGAGACCATCAACTACCGCACCCTCCGCCCGGAGAAGGACGGTCTCTTCTGCGAGAAGATCTTCGGTCCCACCCGGGACTGGGAGTGCTACTGCGGGAAGTACAAGCGCGTCCGCTTCAAGGGCATCATCTGCGAGCGCTGCGGCGTCGAGGTCACTCGCGCCAAGGTGCGTCGTGAGCGGATGGGCCACATCGAGCTGGCCGCGCCGGTCACCCACATCTGGTTCTTCAAGGGCGTCCCCTCGCGCCTGGGCTACCTGCTCGACCTGGCGCCCAAGGACCTCGAGAAGATCATCTACTTCGCCGCCTACATGATCACCTCGGTCGACGAGGAGACGCGCCACCGCGACCTCCCGACCATCGAGGCCGAGATCAGCGCGGAGAAGCACAACCTCGAGACCCGCCGCGACGCCGACTTGGAGGCCCGCCAGCAGAAGCTGGAGGCCGACCTCGCCGAGCTCGAGGCCGAGGGCGCCAAGTCCGACGTCCGCCGCAAGGTGCGCGAGGGCGGCGAGCGCGAGATGCGCCAGCTGCGCGACCGTGCCCAGCGGGAGATCGACCGCCTCGACGAGGTGATGGACACCTTCCGCAAGCTCGAGGTCAAGCAGCTCATCGCCGACGAGGGCCTCTACCGCGAGCTGCGCGACCGCTTCGGTGAGTACTTCGAGGGCGGCATGGGCGCCGCGGCGCTGCAGAAGCTCCTCGCGGGCTTCGACCTCGACGCCGAGGCCGTCTCGCTGCGCGAGACCATCCGCAGCGGCAAGGGCCAGCGCAAGCTGCGCGCGCTCAAGCGGCTGAAGGTCGTCGCGGCGTTCCAGCAGACCCAGAACTCGCCCATGGGCATGGTGCTGGACTGCGTCCCGGTCATCCCGCCGGACCTGCGCCCGATGGTGCAGCTCGACGGTGGCCGCTTCGCCACCAGCGACATGAACGACCTGTACCGGCGCGTGATCAACCGGAACAACCGGCTCAAGCGGCTGCTCGACCTGGGCGCGCCGGAGATCATCGTCAACAACGAGAAGCGGATGCTCCAGGAGTCCGTGGACGCGCTGTTCGACAACGGCCGTCGCGGCCGTCCGGTCACCGGTCCGGGCAACCGCCCGCTGAAGTCCCTGAGCGACCTGCTCAAGGGCAAGCAGGGCCGGTTCCGCCAGAACCTGCTGGGCAAGCGCGTCGACTACTCCGGCCGTTCGGTCATCGTCGTCGGCCCGCAGCTGAAGCTGCACCAGTGCGGTCTGCCCAAGCAGATGGCGCTGGAGCTGTTCAAGCCGTTCGTGATGAAGCGGCTGGTGGACCTCAACCACGCGCAGAACATCAAGTCCGCCAAGCGGATGGTGGAGCGCGCGCGGCCGGTCGTGTGGGACGTGCTCGAGGAGGTCATCACCGAGCACCCGGTGCTGCTGAACCGTGCACCGACCCTGCACCGCCTGGGCATCCAGGCCTTCGAGCCCCAGCTGGTCGAGGGCAAGGCCATCCAGATCCACCCGCTGGTCTGCACCGCGTTCAACGCGGACTTCGACGGCGACCAGATGGCGGTGCACCTGCCGCTGTCGGCCGAGGCCCAGGCCGAGGCCCGCATCCTGATGCTGTCCAGCAACAACATCCTGAGCCCGGCCGACGGTCGCCCGATCACCGCGCCGACCCAGGACATGGTGCTGGGCCTCTACCACCTGACGAGCCTGTCCGGCTCGACGGAGCTGGCCGAGGGTGAGCGGCCCAAGTCGTACTCGACCACGTCCGAGGCCGTCATGGCCTTCGACATGGGTGCGCTGGGGCTGCAGGAGCGGGTGCTCATCCGCCTCGACGAGGTGTTCGGCGTCGACAACGGCCCGAACGAGCCGTGGGAGGCCCCCGAGGGCTGGGAGCCCGGCCAGCCGGCCGTCGTCTCCACCAGCCTGGGCCGGGTGCTGTTCAACGAGGCCCTGCCCGAGGACTACCGCTTCGTCAACTACCAGGTGCCGAAGAAGGCGCTGGGCGCGATCGTCAACGACCTCGCCGAGCGCTACCCCAAGGTGCAGGTGGCGGCGACGCTGGACGCCCTCAAGGCGGCCGGCTTCCGCTGGGCGACCCGTTCCGGTGTGACGATCGCGATCGACGACGTCGTCACCCCGCCGGTGAAGCAGGCGATCCTGGACCGGCACGAGGACGAGGCCCGCAAGATCGAGCGTCAGTACGAGCGCGGCGTCATCACCGACGGCGAGCGGCGTTCGGAGCTCATCGAGATCTGGACCCGCGCGCGGGCCGAGGTCAGCCAGGCGATGGTGGACAACTTCCCCACCACCAACCCGGTCTGGGTCATGGTCAACTCGGGCGCCCGAGGCAACATGATGCAGATCAGCCAGATCGCCGGCATGCGTGGCCTGGTGGCCAACCCGAAGGGCGAGATCATCCCGCGGCCGATCAAGGCCAACTTCCGGGAGGGTCTGTCCGTGCTGGAGTACTTCATCTCCACGCACGGTGCCCGCAAGGGCCTGGCGGACACCGCGCTGCGGACCGCCGACTCCGGGTACCTCACCCGCCGGCTGGTCGACGTCTCGCAGGACGTCATCATCCGCGAGGAGGACTGCGGCACCGAGCGCGGCGTCATCATGCCGATCGGCACCGTCCTCGACGGCGTCGTCACGCGTGACCCGCACGTGGAGACCAGCGTGTACGCCCGTGCCCTGGCCGCCGACGTGGTGGCCGAGGACGGGACGGTCATCGCGCAGGCCAACTCGGACCTGGGTGACGTGCTGATCCAGAAGCTCGTCGACGCCGGTGTCTCGGAGGTCAAGGTCCGCTGCGTCCTGACCTGTGAGTCGCTGCTGGGCACCTGCGCGACCTGCTACGGCCGGTCGCTGGCGTCGGGCAAGCTCGTCGACGTCGGCGAGGCGGTCGGCATCATCGCCGCCCAGTCGATCGGTGAGCCCGGCACCCAGCTGACGATGCGCACCTTCCACACCGGTGGTGTGGCCGGTGCCGACATCACCCACGGTCTGCCGCGCGTGGTGGAGCTCTTCGAGGCCCGCGTCCCCAAGGGCAAGGCCCCGATCGCCGAGCTCGCCGGCACGGTGCGGATCGAGGACGGCGACCAGTTCCGGAAGCTGACCATCACCCCGGACGACGGCTCCGACGAGGTCGTCTACGACAAGCTGTCGCGTCGCTCGCGGCTGCGGGTCGAGGACGGCGGCCACGTCGAGGTCGGCGAGCAGCTGACCGAGGGTGCGGTCGACCCGCACGAGGTGCTGCGGATCATGGGCCCGCGCGAGGTGCAGCTGCACCTGGTCCGTGAGGTCCAGGAGGTCTACCGCAGCCAGGGTGTGTCGATCCACGACAAGCACATCGAGGTGATCATCCGCCAGATGCTGAAGCGGGTGACCATCATCGACTCGGGCGCGACGGAGTTCCTGCCCGGTGCGCTGGTCGAGCGGACGCTGTTCGAGACCGAGAACCGTCGGGTCGTCGCCGAGGGCGGCGAGCCGGCCTCGGCCCGTCCGGTGCTGATGGGGATCACCAAGGCGTCGCTGGCGACGGAGTCGTGGCTGTCGGCCGCCTCCTTCCAGGAGACGACCAAGGTGCTCACCGACGCCGCGATCCAGGGCAAGAGCGACAGCCTGCTCGGGCTCAAGGAGAACGTGATCATCGGGAAGCTGATCCCGGCCGGTACCGGCATCAGCCGCTACCGGAACATCACGGTCGAGCCCACCGAGGAGGCCCGCGCCGCCGTGTACACGATGGCCGGCTACGACGACGGGCAGTACTACAGCCCCGACGTCTTCGGCTCGGGCACCGGCGAGGCGGTCCGCCTGGAGGAGTACGACTGGCGCTGACGCGCTGAGTGAGTGACAGAAGGGCCCCGGGAGCGGTAGCTCCCGGGGCCCTTCTGCATCCCGCGCGTCACGTGACGCAACTGCGCCCTGCACCACCCGCGTGATCAGGTCAGCTGATCGTGCGTCGTCCTGGCTCACCTCCGGCCGTGAGCCAGGACGACGTGCGCTGAGCCGGGACGGCGCCCGGCGTCACCTCACCGGTCGGCGAGCTCCCGCATCTGCTCGACGGTCCGCAGCCGGTTCTCGCGGCTGTCGTCGAGGGGCTGCAGGTTCAGCGTGGTCACCCCCGCCTCCGCGAACGCGGCGATCCGCTCGGCGACGTAGGAGGCCGGGCCGATCAGCGACGTGGCCCGCACCAGGTCCTCGGGGACGGCGGCCGCCGCCTCCTCCTTGCGGCCGGCGAGGTAGAGGTCCTGGATGGTCTCCGCCTCCGCCTCGTAGCCGTACCGGCGGGCCAGGTCGTTGTAGAAGTTCTTCCCCTTCGCGCCCATGCCCCCGACGTAGAGGGCGATCCCGGGGCGGACGGCGTCCAGCAGGTGCTCGACGTCCTCGCCGATGGCCACCGGGACCCCGACGACGACGTCCAGGTCGCCCAGCGACGGGTCGCGGTCGGCCCGGCCGGCGGCGAGCGAGGCGCCCCAGACGTCGGCCGCCCGCTCGGGGTGGAAGAAGATCGGCTCCCACTTCTCCGCGATCTCCGCGGCCAGCTGCACGTTCTTCGGGCCCAGGGCCGCCAGCAGCACCGGCACCCGGTCGCGCACCGGCGTGTTGATCAGCTTCAGCGGCTTGCCGAGACCGGTGCCCTGCTCGGCGGGCAGCGGGACCGTGTACTTGGGACCGTCGTGGACCAACCGCTCCCGGCGCCAGACCTGGCGGCAGATCTCGACGATCTCCCGGGTTCGCTGCAGCGGGGCGTCGTAGGGCAGCCCGTGCCAGCCTTCGACCACCTGGGGGCCCGAGGCGCCCAGCCCGAGGGTGAACCGTCCGTCGGAGACGAAGTCCAGACCGGCCGCGGTCATCGCGATGAGCGCGGGGGTGCGGCTGTAGATCGGCAGGATGCCGCTCATCAGCTCCACCCGCTCGGTCACCGCGGCCAGGTAGCCCAGCTGGCTCACCGCGTCGAAGGTGTAGACCTCCGCGACCATCGCCACGTCGAGGCCCGCCGACTCGAGGTCACGGATCTCCGCGGCCGTCTGCCTGAAGTCCCCGGCGTAGCTCGCCTGGATCCCGATGCGCACGCGCCCTCCTCGGCTCCGCGGCGCCCTCGTCGGCGCCGCTGCCCCCGGACGCTATCGGCCCCACGGGCAGGGGGCGGCGGGTCACAGCGGGCGAACGGCGCCGATGACGTGCGTGACCACCCGGACGCCGTCGACGTCGCGGGGCACCCGCGAGCCGGCGTCGGCCTCGGTCAGGTCGACCCGGACCACGTAGTCCGCGTCCTGGCGGGCCAGCCCGACGGCCGCGATGCCGGGATCGGCGGCGAGCCGGGACGCCAGCGTGAGCTTGGCGGCGCGAGCGGCGGCGCGGTCGGACATGCCCCCATGGTGCCCCGTCCGGCCGCCTGAGGACAGGTGTGCGGCCCCGTCACCCCTCCGCCGGGGAGCCCGCCACCCACTCGACCCCCAGGCGGCTGAGGACGGTGGCAAGGGGGTTGGCGAAGGTCACCCCACCGCCGGCGCTCCCACCGAGCTCGGAGCCGGCGAACAGCAGCCCGAGCGGGGCGCGGTCCGCGCTGCGCCAGATCACCGACCCGCTGTCCCCGCCGGCGCTGAAGGCACCGGTGAGCCCCTCGATCTCCACCTGGTCGTCGAAGGTGAAGACGCCGCCGTCGTACTGCACGCCGACGCCGTCGACCTCGACCGCGGTGACCCGCCCGCGGGTGTGCCCGGTGGTCCGGCCCACCTTCTCCACCAGTTCGTCGGGGTCCACGGTGTCGGGGGTGGCCACCGCGGCCAGCAGCGGACCCCCGGGGTAGGCCGACGGGTCGGCCGCCACACCGGGGTCGAGCAGTGCCACCGCGGCGTCCACCTCGTTCCCCGGACGGTCCTCGAAGCGGACCGCCCCGGCGAGCACGCCGATCCGGTCGCCGTCCGTGCCGCCGTCGGCGACCCCGGGTTGCCGGACCGGGTCCCCGATCACCCCCGCGTCGCTGGCGGCGAGCACGTGGTTGTTGGACAGCACGAGGAGCCCGTCGCTGCCCGGCCGCCGTGCGAACCCGCCCAGCGTCCCGGCGGTCACCCGCTCGTGCCCCACGGACAGCCCGGGGCGCAGCGGGCGGGTCCGCCGTTGGAGCTCGTCGGGGGTGGGGGAGTGCAGCGCCCGGACGGCGCCGATCGCCCGCACGTCGACCTCGGCGAGCGCCGCCTCGCCCAGCCCCGACAGCACGACCGCGGCATCGGCCTGCCCGATGACCCGCACCGCCAGGTGCACCTGGTCCGGGCCCACCGGCGCCAGCCCCAGGGCCACGCCGCTCCACCCGGCTCCACGGGCCCGCGCGGCCACGCCGGGTGGGCCCTCGGCCAGGCGTCGGGACAGCCGGTGCTTCAGGTCGCGAGCGGAGTCGGGCAGCACGGGGACCTCCCAGGAGCGGTACGTGTCCGGTTCGAGACCGACCGTAGGGGCGGGGTACGACAGCGGCGCGCCGAGCACCGACGTCCTGGGTGCGGCCACGGCGCGCGCGGACGACACGGCACCGGGGGAGGGGACAGTCGCCGGGAACGGCGCTACATTGGCGCCCGGTACGGTCCCGGCCGGTCGCCGCCGGACCCCGGACGCGTGTTCCTCGACGCCCCGGAGCTGTCGCGGTGACCGGGCATCCGGAGTCCGCCGTGCGTCCGGGGGTGACCCGGGTCGCAGCCGGCCAGGAATGGCCGGTGCGTCCCCGGGGTTCCGCCGACGAGTGGCTGACCCGGTGCCCGCACAGGCTTCGGGACCCGGCTTTGACCGGATCCGCATGCCCGGGTATCGTGGTCAGCCGTGCCCAGGTTCACCTGGGCCTGCTCCCGTTCGCGGCGCACTCGAGCGCCTGCCGGCCACGCCGGTGGGGTGCCGGGGGCCCCGTCCACCGCAGGTGGACGGGCCGGTGCCGAGTCGCGAGGGGCGACGAGTCCGGCCCGACCAGCTGGCCGGTTCTCGCGAAGGGCGACACGCCCGAACGCGGGGGCCGGACGGTGAGTCGCGGCCGGGGTCGGGCCGGGCGACCGGGCACACGAGATCACCGCACCACCGTCAGCAGAACTCAGAGCACCATCCAGCGCAGGCAGGAGATCCAGGCCACCCATGCCCACGATCCAGCAGCTGGTCCGCAAGGGCCGCGAGGACAAGGTCGAGAAGACCAAGACCCCGGCGTTGAAGGGCTCCCCTCAGCGCCGCGGCGTGTGCACGCGCGTCTACACGACGACGCCGAAGAAGCCGAACTCGGCGCTGCGCAAGGTCGCTCGCGTCCGCCTCACCAGTGGCATCGAGGTGACCGCCTACATCCCGGGCGTCGGCCACAACCTGCAGGAGCACTCGATGGTGCTCGTGCGCGGCGGTCGCGTGAAGGACCTCCCCGGCGTTCGGTACAAGATCATCCGCGGCTCGCTGGACACCCAGGGTGTCCGGAACCGCAAGCAGGCTCGCAGCCGGTACGGCGCGAAGAAGGAGAAGAGCTGACATGCCCCGCAAGGGTCCCGCTCCCCGCCGTCCGCTCGTCGCCGACCCGGTGTACCAGTCGCCGCTGGTCACCCAGCTGGTGAACAAGGTGCTCGTCGACGGCAAGCGCTCGGTCGCCGAGGCGATCGTCTACGGCGCCCTCGAGGGCTGCCGTGCCAAGAACGACACCGACCCGGTGGTCACGCTCAAGCGTGCGCTGGACAACGTCAAGCCGGCCCTCGAGGTCCGCAGCCGCCGCGTCGGTGGTGCGACCTACCAGGTGCCGATCGAGGTCCGCGCCTCCCGCAGCACCACCCTCGGCCTGCGCTGGCTCATCCAGTACAGCCGGGCGCGTCGGGAGAAGACGATGACCGAGCGCCTGATGAACGAGCTGCTGGACGCCAGCAACGGTCTCGGCGCCGCGGTCAAGCGCCGCGAGGACACCCACAAGATGGCCGAGTCGAACAAGGCCTTCGCGCACTACCGCTGGTGACGTCAGTCCCCCAGCAGCCGCTGCCCGCGGTGAACCCGGGCGACCCCCGGACGCCGCGCACGGACCAGAAGGAAGAGGAGTAAGGGAATGGCCCAGAACGAGGCCCAACTCGCCAAGACCCGCAACATCGGGATCATGGCGCACATCGACGCCGGCAAGACGACGACGACCGAGCGGATCCTCTTCTACACCGGTATCAACTACAAGATCGGTGAGGTCCACGACGGCGCGGCCACGATGGACTGGATGGAGCAGGAGCAGGAGCGCGGCATCACCATCACGTCCGCCGCGACCAAGTGCTCCTGGAACGGCCACGACATCAACATCATCGACACCCCCGGGCACGTCGACTTCACCGTCGAGGTGGAGCGTTCGCTGCGCGTGCTCGACGGTGCGGTCGCGGTCTACGACGGGGTCGCCGGCGTGGAGCCGCAGACCGAGCAGGTGTGGCGGCAGGCGGAGAAGTACGGCGTCCCGCGCATGTGCTTCGTCAACAAGCTCGACCGCACCGGTGCGGACTTCTTCCGCTGCGTCGACATGATGGTCGAGCGGCTGGGTGCGAACCCGCTGGTGCTGCAGCTCCCCATCGGCGCCGAGGCCGACTTCATCGGCGTCGTCGACCTGGTCTACATGCGTGCGCTCACCTGGCGCGGTGAGACGAAGATGGGCGAGGACTACTCCATCGAGGAGATCCCGGCCGAGCTCGCCGACCAGGCCGCCGAGTACCGCGAGAAGCTGCTCGAGAACATCGCGGACTTCGACGACGCGCTGATGGAGGACTACCTCGGCGGCGAGGAGATCGCCCCCGAGCGCCTCAAGGCCGCCATCCGCAAGGCGACCATCGCCGGTCAGGTCAACCCGGTGCTCACCGGCACCGCCTTCAAGAACAAGGGCGTGCAGCCCCTGCTCGACGGCGTCGTCGACTACCTGCCGAGCCCGCTCGACGTGGAGTCCATCCGTGGCACCGCGCTCGACGGCGAGACCGAGGTCCTGCGGCACGCCGACGAGGACGAGCCGTTCTCGGCGCTGGCGTTCAAGATCCAGACCGACCAGCACCTCGGCAAGCTGACCTACATCCGGGTCTACTCCGGCAAGCTCGACGCGGGCTCCCCGGTGCTGAACAGCACCAAGGACCGCAAGGAGCGGGTCGGCAAGATCTACCAGATGCACGCCAACAAGCGCGAAGAGCGACAGGGCGTGGGCGCCGGCGAGATCGTGGCCGTCAACGGCATGAAGCAGACGACCACGGGCGACACCCTCTGCGACCCGCAGCACCCGGTGATCCTGGAGTCGATGACCTTCCCGGCCCCGGTCATCTCGGTGGCCATCGAGCCGAAGACCAAGGGCGACCAGGAGAAGCTGGGCACCGCGATCCAGAAGCTCGCCGAGGAGGACCCCACCTTCCAGGTGAAGCTGGACGAGGAGACCGGTCAGACGGTCATCTCCGGCATGGGCGAGCTCCACCTGGAGATCCTGGTCGACCGCATGCGGCGCGAGTTCCGCGTCGAGGCCAACGTGGGCAAGCCGCAGGTGGCCTACCGCGAGACCATCCGCAAGAAGGTCGAGAAGGTCGACTACACCCACAAGAAGCAGACCGGTGGGTCCGGCCAGTTCGCCAAGGTTCAGGTCACGGTCGAGCCCCTCGAGGTCGCGGCCGACGGCCCGACCTACGAGTTCGTGAACGCCGTCACCGGTGGGCGCATCCCGCGCGAGTACATCCCGTCGGTCGACGCCGGCATGCAGGACGCCATGCAGTACGGCATCCTGGCCGGGTACCCGATGGTCGGCGTGAAGGCGACGCTGGTCGACGGGCAGTACCACGAGGTCGACTCCTCGGAGATGGCGTTCAAGATCGCCGGCTCGATGGTCTTCAAGGAGGCCGCACGCAAGGCCAGCCCGGCCCTGCTCGAGCCGATGATGGCCGTCGAGGTTGTCACCCCCGAGGACTACATGGGTGACGTCATCGGTGACCTGAACTCCCGCCGCGGCACCATCCAGGCGATGGAGGAGCGCTCCGGCGCCCGCGTCGTCCGGGCCCTGGTCCCGCTGTCGGAGATGTTCGGCTACGTGGGCGACCTGCGCAGCCGCACCCAGGGACGGGCGAGTTACACCATGGTGTTCGACTCGTACGCCGAGGTCCCGGCCAACGTCGCCAAGGAGATCATCGCCAAGGCGACCGGCGAGTAACCGGCCGGTGGGCCGGGGCACCCGCCCCTGCCCCGCCGGCCCCGAGCACTGCCCACCCCCACGCACGCGCACGACTGCGAAGACACGGAGAGAGGAACCCAGTGGCCAAGGCCAAGTTCGAGCGGAACAAGCCGCACGTCAACATCGGCACCATCGGGCACATCGACCACGGCAAGACGACGCTGACCGCGGCGATCACCAAGGTCCTGCACGACAAGTACCCGGACCTCAACGAGGCGTCCGCCTTCGATCAGATCGACAAGGCGCCCGAGGAGAAGGCCCGCGGCATCACGATCTCGATCGCGCACGTCGAGTACCAGACCGAGAACCGGCACTACGCGCACGTCGACTGCCCCGGGCACGCCGACTACATCAAGAACATGATCACCGGTGCGGCGCAGATGGACGGCGCCATCCTGGTGGTCGCGGCGACCGACGGCCCCATGCCGCAGACCAAGGAGCACGTCCTCCTGGCCCGCCAGGTGGGTGTCCCCTACATCGTCGTGGCGCTCAACAAGGCCGACATGGTCGACGACGAGGAGATCCTCGAGCTCGTCGAGCTGGAGGTCCGTGAGCTGCTGTCCGAGTACGAGTTCCCGGGCGACGACGTCCCCGTGGTCCGCGTCTCGGCGCTGAAGGCCCTCGAGGGCGACGCCGAGTGGGGCGACAAGCTCATGGAGCTCATGAACGCCGTCGACACGGCGATCCCGGAGCCGGAGCGCGACATCGACAAGCCGTTCCTCATGCCCGTCGAGGACGTCTTCACCATCACCGGCCGCGGCACCGTGGTGACCGGTCGCGTGGAGCGCGGCATCGTCAAGGTCTCCGAGGAGATCGAGATCGTCGGCATCCGCCCCGGCTCGACCAAGACCACGGTCACCGGCGTGGAGATGTTCCGCAAGCTGCTCGACCAGGGCCAGGCCGGTGACAACGTCGGTCTGCTGCTGCGCGGCATCAAGCGCGAGGACGTCGAGCGCGGCCAGGTCATCGTGAAGCCGGGTTCCATCACCCCGCACACGAACTTCGAGGGCTCGGTCTACATCCTCTCGAAGGACGAGGGCGGCCGTCACACGCCGTTCTTCAACAACTACCGGCCGCAGTTCTACTTCCGGACGACCGACGTGACCGGCGTCGTCACGCTGCCGTCCGGCACCGAGATGGTCATGCCCGGTGACAACACCGAGATGACCGTCGAGCTGATCCAGCCCATCGCCATGGAGGAGGGCCTTCGGTTCGCCATCCGTGAGGGTGGCCGCACCGTCGGTGCCGGCCGGGTCACGAAGATCATCAAGTAACACCCAGACGGGCGGCGGCCGGTCCTCGGCCGCCGCCCGTTGCACGGGTCAGCGGACCCACTTGCGGGTCAGCAGACCCTCTTGAACTTTCACAACCGATCGGCAGGAGCGAAGACAGGCGATGGCGGGACAGAAGATCCGCATCCGGCTGAAGGCCTACGACCACGAGGCCATCGATGCCTCGGCGCGGCGCATCGTGGACACGGTGACGAAGACCGGAGCGCGCGTCGTCGGCCCGGTGCCGCTGCCGACGGAGAAGAACGTGTACTGCGTCATCCGCTCCCCGCACAAGTACAAGGACTCGCGGGAGCACTTCGAGATGCGTACGCACAAGCGGCTCATCGACATCCTCGACCCGACGCCGAAGACGGTCGACGCGCTCATGCGCATCGACCTGCCGGCCTCGGTCGACGTCAACATCCAGTAAGGGCTGTCCCAGACATGGCGAGCACATTCCGTGGTCTCCTCGGCGAGAAGCTGGGGATGACCCAGGTCTTCGACGAGAACAACCGCATCGTGCCGGTGACCGTCGTCAAGGCGGGCCCGTGCGTGGTCACGCAGGTCCGCACCCCGGAGAAGGACGGCTACTCGGCCCTCCAGCTCGGGTTCGGCGCGATCGACCCCCGCAAGGTGAACAAGCCCGAGGGCGGGCACTTCGCCAAGGCGGGCGTCACGCCCCGGCGGCACGTGGTCGAGCTGCGCACCGAGGACGCCAGCGACTACACCGTCGGCCAGGAGCTGACGGCCGAGGTCCTCTCGGGCGTCGCCAAGGTCGACGTCATCGGCACCAGCAAGGGCAAGGGCACCGCCGGTGTCATGAAGCGTCACGGGTTCAAGGGCCTGGGCGCCGGACACGGCACGCACCGCAAGCACCGCGCTCCGGGCTCGATCGGCGGGGCCTCGACGCCCGGCCGCGTGTTCAAGGGGCTCAAGATGGCCGGCCGCATGGGCGCGGTCACCACCACCACCCTCTCGCTGAAGGTCCACGCGGTGGACACCGAGAAGGGCCTGGTGCTGATCAAGGGCGCCGTTCCCGGCCCGCGCGGTGGGCTGCTGCTGGTCCGCTCCGCGGTCAAGGGCGGCCCCGTGGGGAGTGACGCGAAGTGAGCCAGTCGATCGCCGAGTCCAAGGCGCAGGCCCGGACCGACCGCGAGGTCCCGGTCCGGACGCCGGCGGGGGAGAGCTCCGGCAGCGTCACGCTGCCCGGTGACCTCTTCGACGCCAACGCCAACGTCTCCCTGATGCACCAGGTCGTCGTGGCCCAGCTGGCCGCGGCCCGCCAGGGCACGCACTCGACCAAGACGCGGGCGCAGGTCAGCGGCACGGGCGCCAAGCCCTACCGCCAGAAGGGCACCGGCCGGGCCCGCCAGGGTTCGCTGCGTGCACCGCAGTTCTCCGGTGGTGGCATCGCGCACGGCCCGCAGCCGCGGGACTACGAGCAGAAGACCCCGAAGAAGATGAAGGCCGCCGCGCTGCGCGGTGCCCTCTCCGACCGGGCCCGTGAGGACCGCGTGCACGTGGTCTCGGCGTTCGTCGAGGGCGACGCCCCCTCGACCAAGGCCGCGCTCAAGGTCCTGGACGCGGTCACCGCCGCGAAGCGGGTCCTCGTCGTGCTGGACCGCGACGACGTCCTCAACTGGATCAGCCTCCGCAACGTGCCGCGGGTGCACCTGATCGAGGCCGGTCAGCTGAACACCTACGACGTGCTCGTCTCCGACGAGGTCGTCTTCACCGAGACCGCGCTGGCCGAGTTCGTCGCCGGACCGGCCCGGGGCGCGACCGGTCGTGCCAGCTCCGTCGAGCTGCCCGACCTGACCACTCCGGACATCCCGGGCGCCATCCCCTCCATCGAGGGCACCGGCACCACCGACCTCGACCTGGGCGAGAGCCCGGCCGAGGCCGCCCCGGCGAAGAAGGCCGCGGCCAAGAAGGCGCCGGCCAAGAAGGCGGCGACCGCTGCCGACGCCGCGCCGGCCAGCGCTGCCGAGGCCGCCGCTGCCCCGGCCGAGCAGGCCGAGGTCGCCAACGCGGGTGCGGACGCCACGGCGCCCACCGAGGACGGCACCACCGACGCGAGCACCGAGGAGAAGGCATGAGCGTCCGCGACCCCCGGGACGTCCTGCTGTCCCCGGTCATCTCGGAGAAGAGCTACGGGCTCCTGGACGAGAACAAGTACACGTTCATCGTCCGGCCCGACGCCAACAAGACCCAGATCAAGATCGCTGTGCAGCAGGTCTTCAACGTGAAGGTCCTGTCCGTCAACACGATCAACCGTCAGGGGAAGAGGAAGCGCTCGCGCGGCGCTGTGATGGGGAAGCGCAAGGACACCAAGCGCGCCATCGTCTCCGTCGCCCCCGGCGACCGCATCGAGCTCTTCGGGGGCCCGGGCGCCTGAGGCGACAGCCTCATCCACCCGGCCACCCGCCCCACAGACTGGACCAGAGGACTCTGAGGAACCATGGCCATCCGTAAGTACAAGCCGACGACGCCGGGCCGCCGCGGCTCGTCCGTCGCCGACTTCGCCGAGGTCACCCGCGACCACCCCGAGAAGTCGCTGGTCCGGCCGCTGCACGGTCGCGGCGGGCGCAACGTCCACGGCCGGGTCACGGCTCGGCACCAGGGCGGCGGGCACAAGCGCGCCTACCGGCTGATCGACTTCCGCCGCGCCGACAAGGACGGCGTGCCGGCCAAGGTCGCGCACATCGAGTACGACCCGAACCGCACGTCGCGCATCGCTCTGCTGCACTTCGCCGACGGGGAGAAGCGCTACATCATCGCCCCGGCCCGGCTGAAGCAGGGCGACACGGTGGAGTGCGGCCCCGCCGCCGACATCAAGCCCGGCAACAACCTGCCGCTGCGCAACATCCCGGTCGGCACCGTCGTGCACGCGATCGAGCTGCGGCCCGGTGGGGGCGCGAAGATCGCCCGCTCGGCCGGGACGAGCGTCCAGCTGGTGGCCCGTGAGGGCCGGTTCGCGCAGCTGCGCATGCCGTCCGGTGAGATCCGCAACGTCGACGTGCGCTGCCGCGCCACCGTCGGCGAGGTGGGCAACGCCGAGCAGTCGAACATCAACTGGGGCAAGGCCGGCCGCATGCGGTGGAAGGGCAAGCGCCCGACCGTCCGTGGTGTCGCCATGAACCCGGTGGACCACCCGCACGGTGGTGGTGAGGGCAAGACCTCCGGTGGCCGGCACCCGGTCAACCCGAAGGGCAAGCCGGAGGGCCGGACGCGCAAGCGGAAGGCCAGTGACGCCCTGATCGTGCGCCGCCGGCGCACCAACAAGAAGCGCTGAGCGGGTAGAGGAGTCCGACAGACATGCCACGCAGCCTGAAGAAGGGCCCGTTCGTCGACGACCACCTGCTCGCCAAGGTGGACGCACAGAACGACAAGGGCACCAAGAACGTCATCCGCACCTGGTCGCGGCGCTCGACGATCATCCCCGACATGCTCGGGCACACGATCGCCGTGCACGACGGCCGCAAGCACGTCCCGGTGTTCGTCACCGAGGCGATGGTCGGGCACAAGCTCGGCGAGTTCGCGCCCACGCGCACCTTCCGTGGGCACGTCAAGGACGACCGCCGGTCGCGGCGCGGCTGAGCGCGGACCAGGTAGAGAAGAGACGCATCAGATGACTTCCCAGTTGGGACAGGAGACGCCGGTCGCCCGGGCCACGGCCCGGTTCGTCCGCGTCACCCCCATGAAGGCCCGTCGGGTGGTGGACCTGATCCGCTACCTGCCGACCGACGAGGCGCTCGCGCTCCTGCGGTTCGCCCCGCAGAGCGCCAGCGAGCCGGTGGCCAAGGTCGTCGCCAGCGCGGTCGCCAACGCCGAGCACAACCTGCGGCTGGACCCGGCCGCGCTCGTGGTCAGCGCTGCGTTCGTCGACGAGGGCCCGACCCTGAAGCGGATCCGTCCGCGCGCCCAGGGCCGTGCCTTCCGGATCAACAAGCGGACCAGCCACATCACCGTCGAGGTGAGTGAGGTGACCAGCAGCGCGGACCTCGCGCAGCGGTCGCGCAAGGCACGTCGGGACACCGGCCAGGCCGGCCCGGCCACCCAGCAGTCGAAGAACAACACGAGGGGAGGGACCCGCTAGTGGGTCAGAAGGTCAACCCGCACGGGTTCCGGCTCGGCATCACCACCGACTACAAGTCCCGGTGGTACGCCGACAAGCTGTACAAGGACTACGTCAAGGAAGACGTGGCCATCCGGAAGCTCATGGGCAAGGGCATGGAGCGCGCCGGCATCTCGAAGGTGGAGATCGAGCGCACCCGTGACCGCGTCCGTGTCGACATCCACACCGCCCGCCCGGGCATCGTCATCGGCCGCCGCGGCGCCGAGGCGGACCGGATCCGCGGCGAGCTGGAGAAGCTCACCGGCAAGCAGGTGCAGCTGAACATCCTCGAGGTCAAGAACCCCGAGTCCGACGCGCAGCTGGTCGCCCAGGGCGTCGCCGAGCAGCTCTCCAGCCGGGTCAGCTTCCGCCGCGCCATGCGCAAGGCGATGCAGTCCGCGCAGCGGAGCCCGCAGGTCAAGGGCATCCGGGTGCAGTGCTCGGGTCGCCTGGGTGGCACGGAGATGAGCCGGTCGGAGTTCTACCGCGAGGGTCGCGTGCCGCTGCACACGCTCCGCGCGAACATCGACTACGGCATCTACGAGGCCCGCACGACCTTCGGCCGCATCGGCGTGAAGGTCTGGATCTACAAGGGCGACGCCAGCGGCTCGCGCGCCGAGCGGGAGGCCCTCGAGGCCCTCGCCCAGCGTCAGCAGCGTCGTGAGCGCCCGCAGCGTCCGCGTCGTTCGGGCTCCAGCGGCACCACCGCCGGGGGCACCGAGGCCGGTCGGGCCGCTGCCGAGGGCGCCGGCCCGGTCCAGGACGCCCTCGCCGTCAGCTCTGGTGACGTCCCGGCCGAGCAGACCGTCGCGCAGGCCGCCGGCGCCGAGGGCACCGCGGCCGCCGAGGCGGCCGGTACCGAGAACACCACGAATCCGGAGCAGGGGGCCTGATCATGCTGATCCCGCGTCGGGTCAAGCACCGCAAGCAGCACCACCCGGACCGTTCCGGGCGGGCCAAGGGCGGCACGGCGATCAACTTCGGTGAGTACGCCATCCAGGCCCTCGAGCCGGCGTACGTCACCAACCGGCAGATCGAGTCCGCCCGTATCGCCATGACCCGCCACATCAAGCGTGGCGGCAAGGTCTGGATCTCCATCTACCCGGACCGCCCCCTCACCAAGAAGCCCGCCGAGACCCGCATGGGTTCGGGCAAGGGCTCGCCGGAGTGGTGGGTGGCCAACGTGAAGCCCGGTCGCATCATGTTCGAGCTCTCCGGTGTCGCCGAGCCCGTGGCCCGCGAGGCCATGCGCCGCGCCATCCACAAGCTCCCCATGAAGTGCCGCTTCATCACCCGTGAAGGAGAGGTGTGATGGCCGCCGGACTGACTGCGCCCGAGCTGCGCGAGCTGTCCGCCGACGAGCTGGCCACCCGGCTGCGTGAGTCGCGCGAAGAGCTGTTCAACCTGCGGTTCCAGGTGGCCACCGGCCAGCTGGACAACAACCGGCGACTGCAGACCGTCCGCCGCGACATCGCCCGGATCTACACGATCATGCGCGAGCGCGAGCTGGGCCTCTCGGTCGCCCCGAACGAGGGTGTGGCATGAGCGAGGCCAGTACCACGAGCACCGAGTCCCAGACCTCGACCGGCCCCGGCCTGGCCGGGCGCGGGTACCGCAAGGTCCGCGAGGGCCTCGTCGTCAGCGACAAGATGGACAAGACCATCGTCGTCGAGGTCGAGGACCGGGTGAAGCACGGGCTGTACGGCAAGGTGCTCCGCCGGACCAGCAAGCTGAAGGCGCACGACGAGCAGAACACCGCCGGCATCGGCGACCGGGTGCAGATCATGGAGACGCGCCCCACCTCGGCCACCAAGCGCTGGCGCCTGGTGACCGTCGTCGAGAAGGCCAAGTGACGCATCCGGCTGCAACGGCCGGGTGAACAGCAGGTACTCTGGACGACTGGCGCGCCTGACGGGCGCGCCGCATCCCGGTACCCCTGTACGGACGGCCGGTGGCACACGCCACCGGCTGTCCGCACGTGGGAACCGGACAGCCGGTTCACCGATCCGGCCCGGCTGTCACCACTAGTACGAGGAGCAGGAAGTGATCCAGCAGGAGTCGCGGCTGCGAGTCGCCGACAACACCGGTGCCAAGGAGATCTTGTGCATCCGTGTGCTCGGTGGCTCCGGGCGACGCTACGCGGGCATCGGCGACATCATCGTCGCCACCGTGAAGGACGCCCTCCCGGGCGCCGGCGTGAAGAAGGGCGACGTGGTCAAGGCCGTCGTCGTCCGGACCGTTAAGGAGCGGCGCCGTCCCGACGGCTCCTACATCCGCTTCGACGAGAACGCCGCGGTCATCATCCGCGACAGCGGCGACCCGCGCGGGACCCGCATCTTCGGCCCGGTGGGCCGCGAGCTGCGTGACAAGCGCTTCATGCGGATCATCTCGCTCGCTCCGGAGGTGTTGTGATCATGGCTCAGCACGTCAGCGGGAAGACCCCGTCGATGAAGGTCAAGAAGGGCGACCAGGTCGTCGTCCTGTCCGGCAAGGACAGGGGCGCCAAGGGCCGCGTCATCGCCGCCTTCCCCAAGACCCAGAAGGTGCTCGTCGAGGGCATCGGCCGGGTGAAGAAGCACACCCGGATCAGCTCCACCCAGCGTGGCGCGCAGTCGGGCGGGATCGTCACGCAGGAGGCGGCCATCCACGTCAGCAACGTGATGGTCATCGACAGCGAGGACAAGCCGACCCGGGTCGGCTACCGCAAGGACGAGGAAGGCCGCAGCATCCGGGTCTCGCGGCGCACCGGTAAGGACCTCTGATCCCCATGAGCGCACCCACCCGTGAGCTGCCCCGCCTGCTCGCCCGCTACCGCGCGGACATCGCGCCGGCGCTGCAGAGCGAGTTCGGCTACGCCAACGTCATGCAGATCCCCGGTCTGGTGAAGATCGTGGTCAACATGGGCGTCGGCGAGGCCACCCGTGACGCCAAGCTGATGGACGGCGCGGTCCGTGACCTGACCGCCATCACCGGCCAGAAGCCGGCCGTCGTCCGGGCCCGCAAGTCGATCGCCCAGTTCAAGCTCCGCGAGGGCATGCCGATCGGCGCGAAGGTGACCCTCCGCGGCGACCGCATGTGGGAGTTCCTGGACCGGCTGCTGTCGCTGGCCCTGCCCCGCATCCGTGACTTCCGGGGTCTGAACCCCAAGCAGTTCGACGGTCACGGCAACTACACGTTCGGCCTGACCGAGCAGTCGATGTTCCGCGAGATCGACGTCGACAAGATCGACCGGCCCCGCGGCATGGACATCACCCTGGTGACCACCGCGACCACCGACGAGGAGGGCCGCGAGCTGCTCACGCTGCTCGGCTTCCCCTTCGCCGGCCAGACCGTCGTGAACGCGACCCGCTGAGCGGGCGAGGAGAAGCGATATGGCCAAGAAGGCTCTGATCAACAAGGCGGCCCGCAAGCCGAAGTTCGCGGTCCGCGGGTACACCCGCTGCCAGCGCTGCGGTCGTCCGCACGCGGTCTTCCGCAAGTTCGGCCTGTGCCGCATCTGCCTGCGGGAGATGGCGCACGCCGGCGAGCTGCCGGGCGTCAGCAAGTCCAGCTGGTGAAGGACCCGGCTGCACCCCGGAACGCGCTCCGCGCGCCGCGGGGTGCAGCCGGGCCGATCCGGTAAGTCACCACTCGAGCACCACCGATCGCCGAGAGGCCCGGGGCCAAGTCACACCGACCCAGCCCCAGAGGAACCGCGGCGAGAGAGGCACCACCCGACATGACGATGACCGACCCGATCGCGGACATGCTCACGCGGCTTCGCAACGCCAACCAGGCGTACCACGACACCGCCGCCATGCCGTCGTCGAAGCTGAAGACGCACGTCGCCGAGATCCTCCAGCAGGAGGGCTACATCGGCGGCTGGACCGTCAACGACGTCGAGAAGGACGGCCACATCCGCAAGGAGCTCGTGGTCACCTTGAAGTACGGCCCCAACCGTGAGCGCAGCATCGCCGGTGTCCGGCGGGTGTCGAAGCCGGGACTGCGGGTCTACGCGAAGTCGACCGCTCTGCCGAAGGTCCTCGGTGGTCTGGGGGTCGCGATCATCTCGACCTCCACCGGGCTGCTGACCGACAAGCAGGCGAACAAGAAGGGCGTGGGTGGGGAAGTCCTCGCCTACGTCTGGTAAGAGGAGCGAGCAGACATGTCACGGATCGGACGACTCCCGGTTCCGGTGCCCAGCGGTGTGGAGGTCGCCCTCGACGGGCAGACCGTCAACGTGTCGGGCCCGAAGGGGAAGCTGAGCCACACGGTCGCAGCTCCCATCACCGTCGAGCGCGGTGAGGACGGCACGCTGCTGGTGCAGCGTCCCAACGACGAGCGGGAGAGCCGTGCGCTGCACGGGCTCTCCCGGACGCTCATCGCCAACATGATCACCGGCGTCACCCAGGGCTACGACAAGACCCTGGAGATCGTCGGCGTGGGTTACCGCGTGCAGGCCCGTGGTGCGGACCTCGAGTTCGCCCTGGGCTTCAGCCACCCGGTCCCGGTGAAGGCGCCCGAGGGCATCACCTTCACCGTCGAGGCACCCACCCGCATCCGGGTGAGCGGCATCGACAAGCAGCAGGTGGGCCAGGTCGCGGCCAACATCCGGAAGCTCCGCAAGCCCGACCCGTACAAGGGCAAGGGCGTGCGGTACCAGGGTGAGGTCGTCAAGCGCAAGGTCGGGAAGACGGGCAAGTGATGGCACAGGCACAGAGCGACAAGGGTGCCCGGGTGCACAAGCCCGTCGGCACCGACATCAGCACCGCCCGCCGCGTCTCGCGGCTGCGTCGCCACAACCGGCTGCGCAAGCGGGTCTCCGGCACGTCGGAGCGTCCCCGCATGGTGGTCAACCGCAGTAGCCGGCACATGCACGTTCAGGTCGTCGACGACACCGTCGGCCGTACCCTGGTCAGTGCATCCACGCTGGACGCCAGCCTGAAGGGCGCCGAGGGCGACAAGTCCTCCCTCGCCAAGCAGGTCGGTGCGCTGGTGGCCGAGCGGGCCAAGGCGGCCGGGATCACCGCGGTCGTCTTCGACCGCGGTGGCAACCGGTACGCCGGGCGCATCGCGGCACTGGCGGACGGCGCCCGCGAGGGCGGGCTGGACTTCTGATGAGCACGGCAACTGAGATCGAGAGGGACGTCTGATGCCAGGACCACAGCGACGCGGCGGCGGCGCCGGCGGCGGTAACGACCGCCGCGACCGTCGTGACGGCGGGCGGGGGCCCGGAGGCGCGCCCGCCGAGAAGAGCCAGTTCATCGAGCGCGTGGTCGCGATCAACCGCGTGTCCAAGGTCGTCAAGGGCGGTCGGCGCTTCAGCTTCACCGCGCTGGTGATCGTCGGCGACGGCGACGGCACCGTGGGTGTCGGCTACGGCAAGGCCAAGGAGGTGCCCGCGGCGATCGCCAAGGGCGTCGAGGAGGCGAAGAAGCACTTCTACCGCGTGCCGCGGATCGCCAGCACCATCCCGCACCCGGTGCAGGGTGAGGCGGCGGCCGGTGTCGTGCTGCTCAAGCCGGCCAGCCCGGGTACCGGTGTCATCGCCGGTGGTCCGGTGCGCGCCGTGCTGGAGTGCGCCGGCATCCACGACGTGCTCTCCAAGAGCCTCGGGTCCTCCAACCCGATCAACATCGTCCACGCCACCATGCAGGCGCTGAAGGACCTCGTCCGTCCCGAGGAGATCGCGGCTCGCCGCGGTCTGCCCCTGGAGGACGTCGCTCCCGCCGCGATGCTGCGGGCGCGGGCCGGTCAGGGGGTCTGAGATGGCTCAGCTGAAGGTCACCCAGATCAAGTCGGCCATCGGCACCAAGCCGAACCAGCGTCAGACGCTGCGTTCACTGGGGCTCAAGCGGATCAACGACTCGGTCGTCCAGGAGGACCGTCCCGAGATCCGCGGGATGGTCGCGACGGTGCCGCACCTGGTCACCGTCGAAGAGATCGTCTGAGCAGGGGAACACCATGACTCTCAAGGTCCACCACCTGCGGCCTGCTCCCGGCGCTCACACCAAGAAGACCCGTGTGGGTCGTGGTGAGGGTTCCAAGGGCAAGACCGCCGGTCGCGGCACCAAGGGCTCCGGCGCCCGCGTGCAGGTCTCGGCCCGCTTCGAGGGCGGCCAGACCCCGCTGCACATGCGGCTGCCGAAGCTCTCGGGCTTCAAGAACAACAACAAGGTCGTCTTCCAGGTCGTGAACCTGGACCGGATCGCCTCGCTCTTCCCCGAGGGCGGCTCGGTCACCCCGGACTCGCTGGCTGACGCCGGCGCGGTGCGGCGCGGCCAGCCGGTCAAGGTGCTGGGCACCGGCGAGCTCGGTGGCGTCCAGGTCCACGTGCACGCACACGCCTTCTCCGCCTCCGCGGCGGAGAAGATCGGCGCGGCCGGGGGCAGCACCACCCAGATCTGACCGCCGACGACCCCCGGGGAGCCACCCGACACGGGTGAGCCACCCGGGGGTCGTCTGCTGTCCGGCCCAGAGGGCCGGACGTCGCTGCCGGTCACCAACGCCCGTCCGGGCGACGGGTGACCGGCAGCGGTCCCGTTGTTGATAACCTCGCACGACCGACTCGGGGAGGGCACGTGCTGCAGGCGTTCGCCTCGGCGTTCCGGACGCCAGACCTCCGGCGCAAGCTGCTGTTCTCCCTGGCGGTCATCGCCGTGTACCGGCTGGGCGCCAGCGTCCCCGGTCCCGGGGTGTCGATCGAGGCGATCAACAGCTGCCTCGAGCAGGCGCAGGCCTCCGACCAGCGGGACGTCTACTCCCTGGTCAACCTGTTCTCCGGCGGCGCGCTGCTGCGCCTGTCGGTCTTCGCTCTCGGCATCATGCCGTACATCACGGCCAGCATCATCGTCCAGCTGCTCGTGGTGGTCATCCCGCGGTTCGAGCAGCTGAAGAAGGAAGGGCAGTCGGGTCAGGCGAAGCTGACCCAGTACACCCGCTACCTGACGATCGCCCTCGCCGTCCTGCAGAGCACCGGCATCATCGCCCTCGCGCGCAGCGGCCAGCTGTTCCCCGGCTGTGCGCAGGACATCATCCCGTCCGACTCGGTCTGGACCACGATCGTCCTCGTCGTGACGCTGACCGCGGGCACCGCGGTGATCATGTGGCTGGGTGAGCTGCTGACCGAGAAGGGGATCGGCAACGGCATGTCCGTGCTGATCTTCACCTCGATCGCCGCCCGGATCCCCGCCGAGGGCGGGTCGATCCTGCAGGCGCGCGGGGCCTTCATCTTCGCCATCGTCTGCGTCATCGCGGTGGTCATCATCGGCACGGTCGTCTACGTCGAGCAGGCGCAGCGGCGCATCCCGGTCCAGTACGCCAAGCGCATGGTCGGCCGCCGCATGTACGGCGGGACGTCCACCTACCTGCCCCTGAAGGTGAACCAGGCCGGTGTCATCCCGGTCATCTTCGCCTCCTCGCTGCTGTACCTCCCGCAGCTGATCGCCCAGTTGCAGGGTGACTCCGCCGGGCCGGTCCGCCGGTTCTTCGAGTCGTACGTGATCAACCAGAGCAGCCCGGTGCACATCGCGATCTACTTCGCGATGATCATCTTCTTCACGTACTTCTACGTGTCGATCACGTTCAACCCGGAGGAGCGGGCGGACGACATGAAGCGCTACGGCGGCTTCATCCCCGGCATCCGGCCCGGGCGTCCCACCGCGGAGTACCTGCAGTACGTGCTGTCCCGGATCACCCTGCCCGGGTCGATCTACCTGGGTCTGGTCGCCGTGCTGCCCAACCTCTTCCTCTCCATCACGCAGGAGGGGCAGAACCAGAACTTCCCGTTCGGCGGGACCGCGGTGCTGATCATGGTGGGAGTGGGCTTGGAGACGGTGAAGCAGATCGAGACGCAACTCAACCAGCGCAGCTACGAAGGGTTCCTGAAGTAGTGCGCGTCGTGCTGCTGGGCCCGCCCGGAGCCGGCAAGGGGACCCAGGCCCAGATCATCGCCGGCCGGCTGTCGGTGCCCGCGATCTCCACGGGCGACATCTTCCGCGCCAACGTGAGCGGCCAGACCGAGCTCGGCCAGGCAGCGAAGGTCTACATGGACGCCGGTGACCTGGTGCCCGACGAGATCACCGTGGCGATGGTCTCGGACCGGCTCGCCGAGCCCGACGCCAAGGCCGGCTTCCTGCTCGACGGCTTCCCGCGCACCATTGCCCAGGCTGAGCAGCTGCGTGACTCCCTCGGCGCGATGGGTCACCGGCTCGACTGCGTCCTGGAGCTCGTCGTGGACCAGGACGAGCTGGTGCGGCGGCTGTCCGGTCGGCGCATGCTGGTCGACGGCGAGTGGGTCCAGCGAGACGACGACAAGCCGGAGACGGTGCGGCACCGGCTGGACGTCTACCGGGAACAGACCGCCCCCCTGTCCGGCTTCTACGAGCAGGCCGGCCTGCTGGCCCGGATCGACGCCATCGGCGAGATCGACGAGGTCACCGAGCGGGCGATGGTCGCTCTCGAGGCCTGCGGCGGACAGTCCGGGGCCCCGGCCGGCGGCTGAGGACGGTGCCGGTGCCGGTCGACCCGGGTACCCGCGCATGACCGGGCTGCTGGCCCGGGTGCCGCTGCTGGCGAAGTGGAGTGGACGCATGATCCAGGTCAAGACCGCACACGAGATCGAGCTGATGCGGGCCTCGGGGCTCGTCACCGCCGGTGCCCTGAAGGCGGTGAAGGCGGCCGTCCGGCCCGGGGTGACCACCAAGGAGCTCGACGCCATCGCGGAGGACCACATCCGGTCCCAGGGGGCGGTGCCGAACTTCCTCGGTTACCACGGCTTCACCGGCACGATCTGCACGTCGGTCAACGACGAGGTCGTGCACGGCATCCCGAACCCCGACCGGGTGCTCGCCGAGGGCGACAACATCTCCATCGACTGCGGCGCCATCCTCAACGGCTGGCACAGCGACTCCGCGGTGACGGTCACGGTGGGGGAGGCCTCCGCGGAGGATGCCGCCCTCCTGGAGGTCACCGAGCGGTCGATGTGGGCGGGGCTGGCCCGCGCGCTGGCCGGTGGCCGGCTGACCGACATCAGCCACGCGGTGGAGGAGTCGATCACCGCGCACGAGCACCGGTACGGGATCGTCGACCACTACGGCGGCCACGGCATCGGCACGGAGATGCACCAGGACCCGCACGTGCTCAACTACGGCCGGGCCGGCCGCGGTCCGAAGCTGGTGCCCGGCATGGCGCTGGCCATCGAGCCGATGGTCACCGTGGGCGATCCGGCGACGGTCGAGCTGGAGGACGGGTGGACCGTCGTCACCAAGGACGGCTCCCGCGCCGCCCACTTCGAGCACTCCGTGGCGATCACCCCGGAGGGGCCCTGGGTGCTGACCGCCGAGGACGGCGGCGTCGCCGGGCTGGCTCCCTTCGGGATCACCCCGCGCACCTGAGGATGGACCCGTCGCGGGTGGGGCGGCCACTGTCACTCCGGCCCGGGTTGGTGAGTGGGGCCCGGGCGGGGTAGAGTGGCCGATGGCGTTCGCGTCGTCCGTCGTCCTGCTGTGGCCGTAGTCCGACGGACGCCCTCTGCGAGATCGCCGATCCAGCACCACCGCTCGTGCCGTCCCGGCATGGGCGCGACCAGCTCCACTGTGAGTTCTGTGAACGAGGAGGCCGTGTAGGGCATGGCGAAGAAGGACGGGGCCATCGAGGTCGAGGGTCGCGTCGTCGAGCCGCTGCCCAACGCGATGTTCCGAGTGGAACTGCAGAACGGGCACCGGGTGCTCGCCCACATCAGCGGCAAGATGCGGCAGCACTACATCCGCATCCTGCCCGAGGACCGCGTGGTCGTGGAGCTCTCGCCCTACGACCTGACCCGCGGTCGCATCGTCTACCGCTACAAGTGACCGTCGGCCGTCCGCGCACCGAGCGCGGGCGCCGGCACATCGATCTGAGGAATGAGGGGCGGCACCGGTGAAGGTCCAGCCGTCGGTGAAGAAGATCTGCGACAAGTGCAAGGTGATCCGCCGGCATGGCCGGGTCATGGTCATCTGCGACAACGCCCGGCACAAGCAGCGCCAGGGCTGAGGGAGTACCTGAACATGGCACGACTGGCTGGCGTCGACCTGCCCCGCGAGAAGCGGATGGAGATCGCGCTCACCTACATCTACGGGATCGGCAAGACCTCCGCGAAGGCGACCTTGTCCGCGACGGGCGTCAGCCCGGACCTGCGGGCCAAGGACCTCTCCGACGAGGACCTGCTGAAGCTCCGCGACTACATCGACGAGCACTTCCGCGTCGAGGGTGACCTGCGCCGTGAGGTCGCTGCCGACATCCGCCGCAAGGTGGAGATCGGTTGCTACCAGGGCCTGCGCCACCGGCGCGGCCTGCCCGTGCACGGTCAGCGCACCAAGACCAACGCGCGCGGCCGCAAGGGCCCGCGCAAGACGATCGCCGGCAAGAAGAAGGCTCGCTGAGTCGAGCACGTCGGCGCGCCGTCGAAGGTCCGTAGGGCCGGACCGACGGCGCGCCTGCGGCGGGAGCGCTGCACCTGCACCACCAGGCCACGAACACAGACACAGACCGGAGAGACATGCCTCCCAGGGCTCGCGCGGCTGCTGGCACCAAGAAGGTGCGCCGCAAGGAGAAGAAGAACGTCGCCCACGGCGCGGCGCACATCAAGAGCACGTTCAACAACACGATCGTGTCGATCACCGACCCGACCGGGAACGTGATCAGCTGGGCCTCCGCCGGCCACGTCGGCTTCAAGGGCTCTCGCAAGTCCACGCCGTTCGCCGCGCAGATGGCTGCCGAGAACGCCGCGCGCAAGGCGCAGGAGCACGGCATGCGCAAGGTCGACGTCTTCGTCAAGGGCCCGGGCTCCGGGCGGGAGACCGCGATCCGCTCGCTGCAGGCCACCGGCCTCGAGGTGGGTCAGATCCAGGACGTGACGCCGCAGCCGCACAACGGCTGCCGCCCCAAGAAGCGCCGCCGGGTCTGACCGGTCACTGACGAGACGAAGAGGTAGATAGACGTGGCCCGTTACACCGGAGCCGACTGCCGCCTGTGCCGGCGCGAGAAGATGAAGCTGTTCCTCAAGGGCAGCAAGTGCGAGTCCCCGAAGTGCCCGATCGAGATCCGGCCCTACCCGCCGGGCGAGCACGGCCGGGGTCGCAGCAAGGACAGCGAGTACCTCCTGCAGCTGCGTGAGAAGCAGAAGGCCCGCCGCATCTACGGCGTGCTGGAGAAGCAGTTCCGCGGCTACTACGAAGAGGCGAACAAGAAGACGGGCAAGACCGGTGAGGTCCTGCTGCAGATCCTCGAGTCCCGTCTGGACAACGTGGTCTACCGGGCCGGCTTCGCCGAGTCCCGGGACATGGCCCGCCAGCTGGTGCGCCACGGCCACATCAAGGTCAACGGCCACAAGGTCGACATCCCGTCCTACCGGGTGAGCGCCAACGACATCGTCGAGGTCGCTGCCAAGTCGGTCGAGATGGTCCCCTTCCAGCTGGCCCAGGCCAAGGCCGGTCAGCGCCCCGTGCCGCCGTGGCTGGAGGTCATCACGACGCAGCTGAAGGTGCTGGTCCACAGCATCCCGGCGCGTCAGGTGATCGACACCCCCGTGCAGGAGCAGCTGATCGTCGAGCTGTACTCCAAGTGATCCACCGGCCCTGACCAGGCGCTCGCCTGGTCAGGGCCTGCACGACGGCGGGACGGGCGGACGGATGTCCGTCCCGCCGGCACCACCCCTCACGGCGTCATATGGCGGGTGCCGGAGGACCTGAAGGAGAACCATGCTCATCGCACAGCGTCCGACCCTCACCGAGGAGACCATCGACGCCCAGCGCTCGCGGTTCGTCATCGAGCCGCTGGAGCCGGGCTTCGGCTACACCCTCGGCAACTCCCTGCGTCGCACCCTGCTGTCCTCGATCCCCGGCGCTGCTGTCACCAGCATCCGCATCGAGGGCACCCTGCACGAGTTCACCACCGTGCCGGGCGTCAAGGAGGACGTCACCGAGATCATCCTGAACCTCAAGGGCCTCGTGGTCAGCTCCGACTCCGACGAGCCGGTCACCATGTACCTGCGCAAGCAGGGCCCGGGCGAGGTCACCGCCGCCGACATCGCGCCGCCGGCCGGTGTCGAGGTGCACAACCCCGAGCTGCACATCGCCACCCTCAACGCGAAGGGCCGGCTCGAGGTCGAGCTCGTCGTGGAGCGGGGCCGCGGGTACGTGCCGGCCACCCAGAACAAGCAGCCCGGCCAGGAGATCGGTCGCATCCCCGTCGACTCGATCTACTCCCCGGTGCTCAAGGTGACCTACGCCGTCGAGGCGACCCGCGTCGAGCAGCGCACCGACTTCGACCGCCTGGTCGTCGACGTCGAGACGAAGCCGTCGATGGAGCCCCGTGACGCCATCGCCAGCGCCGGCTCGACCCTGGTCGAGCTCTTCGGTCTGCTGCGCGAGCTGAACGTCGACGCCGAGGGCATCGAGGTCGGGCCCAGCCCGGCCGAGGCCGCCGACATCGCGAACTTCTCGATGCCGATCGAGGACATGGACCTCACCGTCCGGTCCTACAACTGCCTCAAGCGCGAGGGTGTGCACACCGTCGGTGAGCTCGTCACCCGCTCCGAGGCCGACCTGCTCGACATCCGCAACTTCGGTGCGAAGTCGATCGACGAGGTCAAGCTCAAGCTGGCCGCCATGGGCCTCGCGCTCAAGGACAGCCCGCCCGGGTTCGTCCCCTCCTCGGTGGAGAGCTACGACGAGGGCTACGAGACCGACGCGTACCAGGGCGACGCAGCCTTCGGCGACCCGGCCCAGTACGACGAGGGCAACTACCAGGAGACCGAGCAGCTCTGACCAAGGACCCCGCTGCCCCCCCGGGGGGGGGGGGGGGGGGGGGGGGGGGGGGGGGGGGGGGGGGGGGGGGGGGGGGGGGGGGGGGGGGGGGGGGCGGGGCCCGGCGGAGCCGGCGCTGCGCGCTCTCCCCCAGCGC